>JAADJA010000075.1 GCA_013151015.1 Chlorobiota bacterium | reverse complement strand
CAACTTCCACAGCTTTCCCTTCAAGGCCATGTTCATTTTTGAAAGGAAGTACATTTCTTCCATCGAAATAACTAACCCCCTTATCGGTGCAAATCCATATCCTGTTTTGTTTATCTTCGGCCAAGGATAAAATAA
The DNA here is from genome assembly GCA_013151015.1 of Chlorobiota bacterium. Taxonomy (GTDB): domain Bacteria; phylum Bacteroidota; class Bacteroidia; order Bacteroidales; family JAADJA01; genus JAADJA01. The sequence goes on along the minus strand of JAADJA010000075.1, from coordinate 29,956 downwards.
CATCGGATTGCAAGCCCCCTTTTTTGTCAACGATTGTAAACTTGTCCCCAATATATTTGAATGCCCCCGAACTGGTGGAACCTATCCAGATATTCCCTTCAACATCGGTCATTATCGCATTCATCTCTTCAACGGGCAAACCCTCTTTTGTTGTAAAAAACTGAAAATTCCCATCAAATTTAAAAACACCTCTTTTGGTCGTCCCCCAGATCAATGAATCATTACCAACTGTCAATTGGTTTATCCAGTTGGCTTCAATCCCATTTCCAAAAGGGAAAAATCCTGCATTTTCAAAAGGGTTTGAAGCCTTCATGTTCAATTTTATCATCCCGTCTTTCACCAGCAAATAAACATCCTCATTGTTTTTCCTTACAAAGGTATAAACAAGTTGCCCGGGGCTTGTTTTGTTATCGGGCACGGATATTTTCATATTGCCCAACTCCAGATTTTCCTGGTAATCAATGATGTAAAAACTGTCCCATGAAGCTACCCATATTTTGTTTTTATCAATCATTAAAAAGTCAAGGACATTGAGCGAAGGGAGCAAGTCCGAATCTTTGATCCGTATAAAGTTTTCAGGTTCAGGCTTTTTATCGTTCGGCAAAATCAGTATCCCATCCCCATAAGTCCCAATCCAAATATTTCCATAAACATCCTCCTTAATTCTCGTAATTCGTTGACTGCTAATTCTAAGTGCCTTAAACTTTTCTCCTTCCAATAACGAAATCCCATTGTACCTGTGCCCAAACCAAAACCGTGACCGGCTGTCTTCGAATATCGCTGTTACGTGATTCCCGATCATCCCGTTGCGGGTATCGTATGTAATCATCTCACGGCCATCGAATTTGCACAAGCCACTCTGCGTGCCCAGCCAGATATTTCTGTAATCATCCTGGTAAATGCTAATTACGGTTGATTGTGGAAGCCCTTCGTCCAGCGAATAGTTTATAAATGTCTTTCGCTGTGAAAACCCGGTAAGGCTAAGGAAAGACAAGAAAAGAATAAAACAGTTTTTAATTTTAGGACACATGAATAGTTATACCAATTCTCAAAACAGCTTGATAATATTTGCCTTATACTATATTTACATATATAAGTTCCCTGTTTTTCAAGTTATTTTCAATTGGGGAAAAATCAATACTTTTACATTCTTGGTATTTTAAAACCATATCGTGTATTTCACAATTGAACAAGGCTTGTTTTTATGCAAAAAAGATATTTATAAAAGCCAACAAACATGAAACAGATTGCACTCACAATTTCCATCTTGATAATTTTTTGGTTTTCAGGGAACACACAGCCCATTTCACAATGGAACGTGGGCGTGGGCGGAAACCCTGCACGCAATTGCCTTGCGAATATCAACGGCCCGCAACAAAGCGATATCCTTTGGGAAGGGGGCTTATATGCAAAGCGTGGGTATCAGACATTTATCGAAGGGGATATTGTGGTGGCGAGCCGCAGGCATAATTACAACGACATTTTGCATGGGGCAAAAATCGTTGCGCACGACCTGCATACCGGGGATACCTTATGGACAATGGAGCTTCCGGTCATCAACGGGGATGTGGAACAATTCAGCCAGGTGAAAGGGATCAATGGCAGTCAGGTTTACGCCAGCCGATCCGGTGGCCCGGGCAATCAGTCGGTATTATACGCCCTGGATGCGGCCGATGGTTCGATTATTTGGCAAAACAATTCCGAAATCACGCAGACTTTCAGTGAAGACGTTTCGTTTGCGCCCAATGGGGATATTATTGTTGGGAATTTTGAAAGTGTTATCCGTATTGATAAAAACACAGGAGCAACAATTTGGTCAACCACCAGGAGTTCACCAACAACGGATGGGTCAGCAGTAGTGGTTTCCAATAATAGGGTGTATGGATGGGAAGCTACGGCAAATGGCCCCCGAATTTCTGCTTTCGACCTTGAAACCGGGGATTTCCTGTATGGAAGCGATGCCATTGCCCCGGGCTGGGTGCAGCAAACCGGGTTGATGGCAGGGCCCGATGGACATATTTACGCTCCTCGTGTACAAAATAATCCCGATACCGATTATTTCGTTTCACTTACTGATAACGGAGCCGAAATAAAACCAAACTGGAGCGTTGAATACGGATATGCACTGTGGGCAAGCTACGGTGTGGGACCCGATGGAAGTGTTTATACCTACGACCGTTTCCGCCATGTAATACGCCTTGATCCAGCAAATGGGGAAGTCCTGAATACAAGCATCGAGTTTTGCTCCGAATACCCGGCAGGCCCAAAAATGGCCATAGGTTCCGATGGGGTTATTTATTTAACGAATGGGAAATATGGCGAGAGCAAGCTCTTTTCTTTCAATCCTGATCTGAGCCTACGTTGGTCAGAAGATTATGGCACAACGGTTATCGAAGGGCCTTCAATTGCATATGATGGGACAATGATTGTTTGTGCCGGAAATTATCTTTTCAAGGCGTATGCAGCCGAAAACCCGGCCCAGCTAATAGCCGATTTTTTGGTGGATTCATTGGATGGTATCGCCCCCTTGACTGCACAGTTCCAAGATGCCTCTGTTGGGATAAATGCTGAAATCACCAATTGGGAATGGGATTTTGAAAATGACGGGGTTATCGACAGTTACGAGCAAAACCCTGAATTCACCTATGAATTGCCAGGTTCTTATTCTGTTTACCTGAAAGTGAGCAATGCCAACCTTGAGGACATAATTATCAAAACCAATTTCGTACAAGTATTTTCAACCACGGGCATCAACAAAGAAAACCAATTCAAAATCCTGGCCTATCCCAATCCTGCAAAACAAAAGATGTATGTCAAATGGATTTCCGCCAACGTGGACCCGGAAGAAACAAGACTTGTTGACCTTTCGGGGAGAATGCAGAGTATCATGGTTTCCAGGGTTTTGGACAATCAAATAAGCATTGATGTTTCACATCTAAAACCCGGGTTTTACATTCTGGAAATTTATTCGAAAGAAAATTTACAATTCCGGCAAAAAGTATTGATCCAAAACAATTAAGCTTATGCAAACCAAAACCATACTTGTAACAGGCTCCACCGATGGCATCGGAAAGCAAACCGCTTTGGAACTTGCAGAAACCGGCCACCATGTGATCGTACATGGCCGGAACGCCGAGCGCACAAAACAAGCTGCCGAATTTATCCGTGCAAAAGCAGCCAATGGAAATGTGGATTTCGTGGTGGCGGATTTTTCTTCCCTTGAAAACGTAAAAAAGCTATCCGATGAAATCCATTCAAAGTACGAAAAGCTTGATGTGCTTTTGAACAATGCAGGGGTTTTCATGAACGAAAGGAAATTGAGCCGGGATGGTTTTGAAATGACCTTTGCCATCAACCACCTTGCCCATTTCCTGCTCACCGAACTGCTTATGGATTTGATCGGAAAAGCACCACAGGGCAGGATTGTGAATGTGGCGTCCATGGCACATGCCAATGAACTGGATTTTGAAAATTTACAAGGGGAGAAGTTTTACGATGGCTACACGGCTTATTCCTGTTCCAAATTATGCAATATCCTGTTCACCTACCGGCTTGCTGAAGATATAGCCGATAGCGAGGTAACTGTAAACTGTCTGCACCCGGGCGTAATAAGCACCAAGTTACTTCATGCCGGATGGGGTTCGGGAGGTTCGCGCCTTCAGGAAGGTTCCACCACATCGGTTTATCTTGCCACCTCCCCTGACGTGAAAACAATTTCGGGGAAATATTTTTCCAACAGCAGACAAACCAAATCCTCGGCCATTTCATACAATAGGGATGTCCAAAAGCGATTGTGGGAATTGAGTGAAGTGATGAGTGGAGTGAAATCTTATTGAATCAAATGTCAATTTGACACAAGTCTTTCCATATTTTCATGTTAAGAACCAAAACCTGCAATGGCATAATCGTTGATTGAGCGAGGGGAAAAAATTGCAGATGAACACAAAAGAAATCAATTCATACGATCAACTCATTGAGAATATCAAAGATAAGGAACGGGCATACCTTTTATTGTACAAAAACGGATCGGAGCAAAGTGAATGCTCTTTGAAAAATTTGTCAGCAGTAAAAGATAAAGATGCAACAGTTGACGTATTATTGGCAGATGTTTCCACCGTGAGGGATATCCATCCCAAATACTCGGTAACCACTGTCCCCACAATGCTTGAATTTGAAAAAGGGGAATTTGTAAATGTTTTGAAAGGCTGCCATGAACCCGGTTTTTACAAATCCTTTTTTGAGAATGCAATTTATACCGCAAAAACCGCTGAAGGCGAAAAACCGCAGAAACGGGTAACTGTTTACTCAACACCTACATGCTCGTGGTGCACAACACTGAAAACCCACCTAAAGAAAAACGGCATCCGTTTCACGGATATCGATGTTTCGAAAGATCAAAAAGCAGCCGAAGCCATGCAACGCAGGAGTGGTCAGGCAGGAGTTCCCCAAACCGACATCAATGGTGAAATGATCGTGGGTTTTGACAAAACAAGAATCAATAAATTATTGGAAATACAAGGATAAATATCGAAATACAAACATTTAAAATCATATAAAAATGAAAGAATTACAACCGTTAAACGAAAATGTTCTTCTGGAACTGACCGAAGAATTTACTGAGACTAAAACCGCATCCGGGATTATTATTCCCGATTCTGCAAAAGAAAAACCACAAATGGCGAAAGTTATGGCACTGGGAAATATCGAAAACCCCGGTGTATCTGTTGGCGATGTGGTTATCTACAAGAAATTTTCAGGGACCGAAATGAAATTTGAAGGGAAAGAATATCTCTTTATCCCTTACGCCGATTTGCTGGCCAAGATTGTTGAGACCGAGGAGATTTAATAAGCTGTCTGAAGTAAGTAAACATCACAGCGTCATTGCGAAGCATTTACAGGATGGGACCTTGGGTAGGAATGCTGTGGCAATCTATTTTTAGATATAACAGATTGCCACAATACACTTTCACTCAAGCCAACCTTAAAGTATTTCGCAATGACGCTGTATTATTATTGAGTTATAAGCTTCCTGGAATAAGCCTTCCCCCCTGCCCTTACATTCACGAAATAAACACCTTTGGGCTTTCCTGTCAGATCAATGGTTTTTGAGGCATTTTGATTATTTGCGTTCAGCTTCCCTGAAAAAATTGTTTTTCCATTTACATCAACCACATCAAATTGAATTTCACCCGAAATATTTTTTCCCGTTTTTAAATTGAATATTCCATTGGAAGGATTTGGAAAGATATTTAAACTTTCATCAACGAACCTATCCTTCACAGTTGTTAATGGATCGTAATCCCAGGTGCATGAAATCAATCCATGTCCATGGGTTGCGGCCAGCACTTTGTTATCAGCATTGCGCATCTGCAACATATCGACCCTTACATTTGAAAAACCGGGATCCGGTGTCCATATCCCCAGATTGGTTTTGTTGTTTGTCCAGATACCAACCTCCGTTGCAAGCATCACCTGATTTGCGCCACCGGGATGGTACAATGCCCAACGAATTGGCATATCGGGCAGGTTCCCGGAAATATTGTTCCAGTTTTCGCCACCATCATAGGTTTCCCAAACGGAAGGGACACCATAATTTGTGAAAGTAACAAGCAATGTATCTTCTGAACCGCCAATGGCAACGCAGGAAATGTAAGCCACAGGAAATTCGCTGCCACCAATCTCTTCTGTTTGTGGTGTGGCCTGCGCATTGGTTACCTTATACAGCTTTCCATTTTGTGAGCCCACAAAAAGTGTGGAAGTACCGGCTTCTGCATAAGGCGAAACTTTTATGTGTGAAAAATAAGTATTCAAACCTGTCCCCAGGTTTTTATAGGCATTTACAGGGTTATTGGGCAAACCGGAAATCCGAAGGATTTTATTCACGTTGCTCCCGTTAAACTGACCGGCATTGGCAAACAAAATATTGTTCTCGCTATCGTAATCGCAGGGATTGATAAAAACCCCTGTTCCATAATCGCCAAAACTTCCATTGGAATTGAAGTTATGGTGAAGATAATACCAATTATTATAAATTGAAGTAATCATATATTCCGGTTCGTTTTCATCAAAAAAGCAATAGGCGCCATCCGCACCCGAAACCATATCATATACATCCAAGGGACTGCCCTGATAAAGCAGGGAACCATTGTCCTGTAAGCCCCCGACAAAGATATCCTGCCCGGCAACCGGATAGATGTCGCAAGTATAAAACTGCAAGGTGCTGAGTCCCCGGCTTTTTTCCACAAAAACGGGATAATTTGCCTCGGCATTCGATGTATAAAAAACGCCACCGTCCGTGCTGAATATTGCTTCGGTTGAAGAACCCGGCTTAAAGCGGATCCAATGCTGATCGGCATGGACGTAATCATCGCTGCCTGTTCCCCAGGCCGACCACTCCGAAACATGTCCCCAGGAACTTCCACCATTGGCCGTTTTCCAAAGATCCAACCCACCGGCAAACAAATTATTGGGATCCGTAGGGTTGACAGCAAGTGCAAACGCATGCCACGAAAGGGAGGCCCAACCCGGATCGCCACCGGGAAGGTTCTTCTCAGTCCAACTCTCCCCCCCATCGGTCGATTTCAGGATATACCGTCCACGGGCATAATTGAAGTTGGAGCTGTTCGTCCAGCCGGCCCCTACAATTGCATAAACAATATTTTCGTCCGAAGGGGCAGCAGCCAGGACAACCCTACCGGGAACAGGAAATTCAGGATCATTGGGAATGATTGTTTCATAATAATCGTAAACGGTCCAGGAACCGGCAGTTCCCTCATCCGACCAAAGAATAGTTGCCCCGCCATCACCATCCAGGTTTTTCATGGTGCCGACAAATATCCGCCCGTTGGGGCCAATTTCCAGATCGGCAGGGGCATAAGGGAGGTTTTCTTCTCCGATACCAGGCATCACCTGTTCCCAATTTTGGCCACCATCAGTGGAGCGGTAGAGCCCGTCCGAAGGTCCGCTCACATGTTCAACCCCATGATAAACCCCGGAAACAACCCCGGCATAAACCACACTGTTTCCATCCTCGTTGCGAACTTTCACATCCGAAATATATTTGAAATCCCCGGTCGATTCCAGGATTTCCCAACTTTGGCCCCCATCAATGGTTTTCCAAATGCCATAACCCACGCCGGAAGATTCGCGATAAATAACACGTGCCGTCTGGTATTCGCCGGTCCCCACATAAAATACCTGGGTGTTGTTCGGATCATAGGCAATGCAAGCGGTGGAAAGGCCGGGCCAAAAATCATCCACGATTTCCCAACTTGAATTATTATCGGAAATATCATTGTTGTACCACAAACCGCCGGTAACGCTACACGCCCAGACTTTATAGCCGTTCGCATCATTGGGGTCCCACATAATCCCTCTTGTGCGCCCGCCCATATTGGAACCGGTTTGTTCCCATTCGATCAAATTCGTTGATTTCAAATTATTTTGCTGTTGCAATTGAATTGTATATTTATTGGCTACTGCCAACCTCTCGACAGGGACCCTGTTTTCGGCAGGATCGAAAGTCATAAAATAGTTTTGAAGGGCAGCAAATTCAGGATGATCCGGTTTGTTATCCGATTCATCCATAACAATAAGGTCTATGGCTTTTTGATATTCCCGGGCAAGAGACCTGTCATGGGCTGTACGCAAATCGGGATTCAATTGGTGGCTACCTGCAATAAAAACCGCAATTGCCAAAGTACTCAAGGCGATAATGGAAAGGGTGTTGATTTTTTTCATATTGAAGTCTATTAACAAATCAGTACAATAATCAAATAATAGTGAAATTTTAAAAAAACAATTGGGCTTTCTACTTGACACACCCCGCAACCCCTCTCAAGAGGGGAGTAATGGTAATTGTTTTTTGAAATTTCACTAATACCAAGTTCATTTTTTTAATTCAAAAACACGGAATTGCTAATAAGGACAATGGGTGGATTCAGATAGTTGCAGAACAGATTTCATCAGCATTATCATTGATGCCCGACATTTGGCCTTTTTATATTCTACAATTTTGGATTTGGATTTGTTTTACATAGGAAACGGCGGCATTATGTAAAGTACGCTTTCACGAAGCACAAAACCGTCAATTTGCAAGAGATTGCAAACAGACAACAAACCTTGATACTGCTACTATCTTGCTTGCTTTAATTCTGTTCAACGTCAGTTTTTTTAGTTGGTTGTCAATCCTTTATACTTATTCAAATTATTTATTTCCCACCTAATTCCCTGTCCTTTTTTTCACCTTTGCCTGGGAAATCAATCAAGCCATTGCGATGTAGTGGTCTTTTATTTTCTTTTTGTAAATCCCAACTCTGATGTATTGAATTGCTTTAAAAGCAATAGGTGTGCTTTGTGAAGTTTCAATTTGGAATACAATAATTTTTTTCCCTTTATTGGGTTTTCGACGTTTCTAATTATTGGCTACAACTTGCAAATATACACCACCTCAAAAAACAGCTATACTTTACACTACGCCCATATTTCAACTTTGGGCAAAGTTCTTCGCTGCAATAGTTGTTCAAGTATAAGGGGATAGAAGTTTTGGGTTCTTCTTATCATTCTATTGATAGCATTTATACGTTTATAAAAATACAAATTATTCTTTTCCGAAATCCATACTCCAAAAAAACAAAACCCAAACAGTTTTAAAATTTAGTTTTTTGCATTTTTGCTTTGTACTTTGGGTTTTGTACTTTGAACTTTGGTTTTTCCTTTATCTGTATTTCTAAATCAGCCCCCGGGCTTTAATCTCAAGGTATTTGTTCACGGTATCCACGGTGAGGTTTTCGGGGGCGGTGAGAAGGCTTTGGATTCCGTACTTTGCAAGCTCCTTCATAAAAATGCGTTTGTCGAGGATGGATTTTTCGGCGATGGCCTTTATGTAAACCTCTTCGGTATTGGTGACCGGATTATTGGCGATTTTCACCACTTCGGTATTTTCAAAACTCACAATAAGCACCAGGTGGTTTTTGTTCAGGTTGAGGAAAAAGTTCAGTTGGCGCTCCATGCTGTAAATGCTCTCAAAGTTGGTAAAGAAAATAAACAGGCTCCGGTGGTTCACCCTTCTTTTGATGAAGGTGTAAACCGGTTCGAGCGATGACTCAGCGAAAGCGGTTTGCTGGTTGTACAACGTTTCGAGCATAAGAGGCAATTGGTTGTTGCGGTTGCCCGATGGGACAATGGAGTTCAGTTTGTTCGAATAGCTTATCATCCCCATACGGTCGTAATTTTTCAGCACGATCTGCGTAAGCGCCAGCGTGGAGTTGATGGCATAATCGAGGAGGCTCATCCCGTAAAAGGGCATTTTCATGGTCCGCCCCATATCGATCACCGAATAGATATATTGCGCCCGTTCATCCTGGTATTGGTTCACCATTACCTTGTTCCGGCGGGCCGTTGCCTTCCAATTGATATTGCGGATTTCATCGCCCACTACATAATCTTTTATCTGCTCAAACTCTTTGTTATATCCCAGCCGCCTGATTTTTTTCAGGCCAAGACGGTTGCGCAATTCGGCAAAGGAAAGAAAGTTCCCGTCTTTCAGTTGGTGAAATGATGGATAAACGGCCACGGTCTGTATTTCGCCTAACTGATAACGCCTTTCCGCAAGTCCAATGCGGGTTTTGATAAAAACATTGATTTTCCCGAACCCATATTCACCACGCTCCACGGGCCTCAGCTTATAAACCTCTTTGACCATTTTCCCGGGCAATACGATTTTACGGATAGAGAAATCACGGATCTGGAACCTTACCGGCACTTCATCGATTATTTGCATCCATACCTTAAACGCATAATGATTGCTTATCTGCAACCTAACCTCGTTATTGTCGCCATTGGAAAAACGTTCGGCCATTTCCCTTTTGCCACTAATGCCTTTTTTATTTTTGTATAGCAGGGCAAAATCAAGGACAAGCAAAAACAACAACAGCATGGAAGCAATTTTGGCCACGCTGTACAAAAAGTCCACATATGTGCCGGCCACAAACAGCACGGCCACAACAAAACCATAAACATACAGGCTGCGGTTCAGGTATATGGATTTCAGCAATTTCACTATCGCGGGATTTCTACTCCTGATAAAATATCGCTGATAATGTCGTCGCTCCCCACCCCTTCAATGTCTTTTTCGGGGCTTAGGATAAGGCGATGGACAAGCACGTGCGGCACCACATATTTAATGTCGTCGGGACTGACGAAATCCCTGCCGTTCATGGCAGCAAAAGCTTTGGCCGCTGAAAGTATCGCCAGTGAGCCCCGTGGTGAACTCCCTAAATACAAATCGGGGTTGTTCCGGGTACGGTCAACAATGGTGGCAATGTATTCCATCAGTTTGTCTTCCACATGGATTTCGGTAGCCACCTTTCGTATTTCGGCAAGCTCCTTTGTTGAAATAATTTTTTTTACTTTTTTGATATCCACGTTCCCTTTTCGCTCATGGAATTTTTTCAGGATTTCAACCTCTTCGTCAAGCTTTGGGTAATCCACGACGATCTTAAAAAGGAAACGGTCGATTTGGGCTTCCGGTAACCGATAGGTCCCTTCAAGGTCGATGGGGTTTTGTGTCGCCAGGACGATGAACGGGGGCTTCAGTGGATAGGTCGTCCCATCAACGGAAATCTGCCGTTCTTCCATGGCCTCAAAAAGGGCGGCCTGGGTTTTTGCCGGGGCACGGTTGATTTCGTCCACCAAAACCACATTGGAAAACAAAGGCCCCTTGTGAAAGGTGAACGCCGACTCCTGCATATTGAAAACGGAGGTGCCGATAATATCAGAGGGCAACAGGTCGGGGGTAAACTGTATGCGTTTGAAACCCGTATCTATGGTACGGGCCAGTACTCTGGCAGCCAAGGTCTTGGCAACGCCCGGAACCCCTTCGAGCAAAACATGCCCATCGGATATAAGGGCAATCAATAGCAGGTTGGCCATCTGCTCCTGGCCCACAATAAATTTTGCAACCTCATTTTTGATCTCATCCACCTTTTGTGAAAAACCACTGAGGTCGATCCTTGCTTTAAATTCTTCCATTTTTTCGTTTTTTTGTTTTACCATAATTCTGCACCGATGGTGCTACCATAATTCCGCACCTACGGCCTACCATATTGCCGCACCGATGGCTACCATAATGCCGCACCTACGGTGCTACCATATTGTCGCACCGATGGGCTACCATATTGCCGCACCTACGGTGCTACCATATTGTCGCACCGATGGCTACCATATTGCCGCACCTACGGTGCTACCATAATTCCACACTACCATATTGCCGCACCGATGGTGCTAATAACTTTTTCCCTTCACAACATACACTTATCAACCATTTTATTCAATTCAAACAATTCACTTTCCGTTATTGATTCTTTTGCTTCGAAAGTACCGATCAGGTTTACCAACTTTTCCACGGATTCTTCTGTTTTGCCCGACTTTTGTGAAAAACGTTTCACAAACCCATTGTCGAATCTCTTTATTTTCATCGAATACCTTGTTTGGATACTTTCCTGGAAATACCGGATTTTCTTCGCTGCGATGTCCTTGTGGTTGTTGCGGTACAAATACAACCTGCCAAGTGTTTCGATAAAGCGGTGGGTCGAATTTTCGAGGGGGACGATAACAGGGATCATCCTTTGCCGGCGTTTGCCCGCAAACATCAGGTAAAGCAAGGTAATCAAAAGCAAAATCAACAAGGCATAGCGCAAGGATGGCACCGACAATATATATCGAAACGGGGAAGTACTCTCCATTTCGACATGCCTTACATATTCGTCCCATATGATATCGTTTACGGTCAACATGGAAAAAAGCTTTTCCACATAACTTCGGGTATTCCCTTTAAGGATGTTGTAATTGGTAAAAACAAGGGGGACCGTGTTGAGGAAAAGCTCCCCCTTCCCTATCTTGAATTTCAGGAAATTTGGTTTCCCGTTTTCGAAGTGTCCCAAAACTTCATAGGCGGCAGTATCGTTTTCAATAAAATACGAATACAGCGCAAACCTATATTTGAAAGCAGAATCCTCGTTCAACAAACTATCGGAGAAAACAAAACGCACAGCATTTCCCCTTCCAATTCCATTGTACTTACTAAATGTGGAAACACCCAAAGTATCCATTAAAAAATCATCAAATTGAAAAGAGGAGATAAATACCTGGTGGCCTTTGTCCACATAGGAAAGAATATCCTTGATGGAATATTCATCGGTGTAAAATTCAGAATTGACAATCATGAGTATCTCATCCCCGATGCCCCCCTGCTCAAACATTTTTCCATAGTTCCCAAAATTCTTGCGGATTGTTTTCCCAGGGAAAATCCCGGGCACCAACTTATAAAAAGCATAAGTCCCATAGGGCATTGTTTCGCGCGAGGAGAATGTGGCCTCCCACGAAACGGGCCTGTCGCGCAACATCTCCACCACAATAAACAGGAGGATGCTAACGGACACAAGGACGATATAGAACTTTGGTATTTTCAAATTTATATTATTTGTTCTTTCAATTTCAAAAAATTGTTTTTCACTTCCAAAAACCCGCTTTCATTGATCTTGAATTCACCGTACCACACATATTCAAATACAAGTGCCAGCGACCTAAAATTGTCCCGAAAAGGCTTTCCCCTAAGCTCGTCCACGATTTCATAATTCGTTTTATGGGGGTTCCAATCAATGAATTCTTTATCTGAAAGTATTTTCAACAATTCGAGGTAATGGTAGCGCAAGGCAAGCCGATAGTCCTTCTTGGTTAAAGCACTAGAAATCAAACCGGCAAAATCAACGAAAGCAATGGATTGTTCATCAATGGAAAAGTGTTCCGGGACAGGTTTTTTAACCTTGTAAAATATCTTGGACGGGGACAGCTTACTTATTTTCATAATCACCAAAACCAGTGCAATAAACAGGATTATCAGGTGAAAATTGGAAAAGATGGCCTTGGCGATACGGTTCCCAAAAACCCAATTCAATATCTTTTGTATCCAGTTTACAAATGCTAAATCAATGCCCGGCCGCACTTCCTCTTTTTGGAGATAAAAGAAATTATCGTCCTGGATCATCTGCTCAATCAGTTTATCGTCAAACTTCCTGATATTGGGAGCTGGCCCCTCCCCAGAAAAAACATTTAAGTTCACGGCCACCAAAAGAAGGATTGTAACAAGCATTGAGGAATTGATCCTGATTGTGCCTGGGTTTGATATGGATTTTAAAAAGCTATACATCCTGTTCCTGCCCATTGCCCATTTCTGCGATTTGTCTCTTCAGCCCAATTTGTTCTTTCACCTCGACCAATGAAAAATACTTAAAACTTACCGCTACATACATAATCAGTGACCCTGCCATTGTAATAACCGTTGAAACAATTGTAAATAATGTGAACACAATATAATACCAAAAAGGCAAGGTCTCGGCACCGGTCGCAAAATAGCCTGCAATAAAAGTTGTGTTAAGGATAATCAAGGGCAATGCAACAGTGTATATAATAAGCAACTGGATAAAGATATTCACGAGGTAATATCCAAAAGTGGACCACCAGTTCCCTTTGATCAAATCCATACTTCTGCCAATTGCCTTCCCGACATCCACCCTTTCCATGGTAATTACCATAAAGGTAAACGAAGAGGCAACAGCGAGGTAAATACCAGGTATCAGGAGGAAAATCATCCCGGCCCCAATCATTAAGGCCACGAGAATCCCGGCACCAAAAAACATCCAGAAGTTCTTTTTTACTTTTTCCCAAACATCTTTTACCGTAATTTCCATTTTGCCCTCTTCGTAAAGCCTTATGTACTCGTAAACGGAAACGAAAAACAGCAATCCGGCGAAGCCCTGGAATATGGAGGCAAACGATGACCATCCAATAGAACCAAATAACCCGGACAGGTCAGAATTATTAGCAAGGCCTCCTCCATAAACAAAAATCATTGTTTTAATAGACGAAGGAATGCTGATCAAAAGACTAAAAACGAGCATGGGCCCGGCAATATAAACAAACAGCCGCATGAGTGTTTTAAATTCCACTTTGATAAACTCGAAGCTTGCGCTGATCAATTGACCAAAATCCCGTTCTTTCCTAAATTCAATTCGTTTGTTTTCTGTCATAATCCTGTTTTTTAAAAACCATAAGCGGGTAAATGAAAAAATAAAATATAAGAATGGCCACGGATGACCCAATAATTGTCCAATCGGCGACAACCGAGTAATCGGAATGCCTTGTGACATAACTCTCGATAAAAGCGGCCACGATAAAAAAGGGGATCAACCCACTTAACATTTTCACCCCTTCCATGGCCCCTTTGCGCAACGAAAGCCCACGGGGATAAGTTCCCGGGAACAGAAGGCTGTTGCCCACCAATAAGCCGGAAGCGCCAGCTATGATAAAAGAAAAAATTTCGATGGTGCCGTGCAGCCATATCGTGAGGAAGGATGTGAGGAACAATCCCTTCTGATAAAAGAAATACTGGAAAACGCCCAGCATAAGACCGTTTGTGAACAACAAGAACCAGGTCCCGACCGAAAAGGCTATCCCGGCGGCAAAAATCAGAAAGGATACTTTAATGTTGTTCCAGGCAATAAACATGAACATTTCACCACTGCCCCTGCTTTCATAAACCGCCATGGGTTTTCCCTGTTCAATATTGTCGAGGGTCATGTTTACGTAATGATCGCCCAGGATAAGCCGTGCAAAACCATCGTCTTTGGCAACGGAAACAGCACCAATAATCGCCGCAAACAAGACAAATAAAAACGAATAGAACATTTTTCTACGGTTGCGGTAAAGCACCAAAGGGTACTCGGTCTTGAAGAAATGCCCGATGGTGAATTTTCTTCCCTGGCTCCTTTTATATAATGCCTGATGGGCCTTTACGGTAAGTTGGTTTAAATATTTAGTAGTTTTGCTGTTGGGATAAAAGGTTTGGGCATATGCCAAATCATCGGTAAGCTCGATATAAAGACGGGCGAGGCGATCAGGATTAAATGATTTCGATTTATCGAGATACGATTCGAACTCAACCCAACGGGAACCATTTTTCCTTGAAAACGTTACCTCACGCATTGCAAATTAATTATGGAGAATTTTATAATAAACACTTCCCAAAATGTAAACCTTGAAACCCAAAGGGCCGGAATCGGGGATCGTTTAATAGCATATATCATTGACTACCTAATCCTTTTTGGTTTTATCATTTTAGCTTCCCTCGTTATCGAGTGGTCAAATATAGAAAAAACAACCGTATTTTGGCTACTGATAAGCCTTTTATTTTTTTTCTATCATTTTCTTTCCGAGATATTCCTGAACGGCCAAAGCATTGGAAAGATTTTCAGGAAACTTAAAGTGGTGAACCTGAAGGCGGAAAGGGCAAGCATATTCCAGTATTTCATAAGGGCCTTGCTCAGGCCGGTGGATTCCATAGCCGGTATCGGGATATTGGTAGTGGTTATCTCCAAATTGAGCCAAAGGCTTGGCGACCTTGCCGCCGGAACGATGGTTATCAGGCTAAACCCAACGGTTTCCTATGCCGAAACGGTTTTTACGGATATTGGGGAAGATTACAAGGCCAGCTTTAAAAAAGTCCCCGTGAACAGGCTTTCGGACAAAGATATTGAACTGATAAAGATGGTCACGAAGAAGGCCCGAAAGGAAATGGAATACAAAATGGTCGGTCTTTTATTCAAAAAAACCACATCCATAACAGGCATAGAAACAAAAATGGTCCCGCTTGAGTTTTTGGAGACCATTGTGAAAGATTACAATTATTACAATGCTTGAGCCAAGCGGTGAAAAGTCCGGACAAGCAACATTAAGCACAGAAAGTTGTATATTGGTTTCTTTAAAACAGTTCAGAAGATTTGTATTTCGTTCAGCTTTGTCATGGCCTATGCTGAATTTGTTGATCAAGTGAAATTCTTTCACACCCTTCTGGCCAGCTCATTTGCGTATCTTGTGCCTATTGTATTTTGGTTTTCCCGAACCCAATCTGTTAGTTTTGTTTTTCCAATCGGCCTGGAATCGACAAATAGTAAATTATCCATTAAACCTTTGATTTCTTCCCTGGTAATCGTTACATCATGTTTAATAAAGCTAACAACTCTTCCAACGAGGTAACCAAGATATGGGTGTACATCAATAATTGGCTTTTTCACATTAATAATGTCCATCATTGTTGCAACAAGCTCCTTATAGGTAAACGTCTCTGGCCCAATTGCATCAATAACTGTGTTTTTATCGTTTTGGCATTCGTTGATTATTACGTCAGCAAAATCATCTACATGGATGGGTTGCAATTTGTAATCACCTTTGCCGAACACTCCGAAAACGGGCAGGTGCCTTATCATCCAAGCAATATTGTTTATTAGGATATCATTCTTGCCAAATAATACTGCAGGCCTTATTATTGAATAATTATTGGCCATTGATTTTAAGTAGGCCTCCAATTCACCCTTTCCCTTAAAATATTCAAGGTCGGAATCAATAGATGGATTTGTTATGCTAACATGTACAATTCTATTTACACCTGCTTCTTTTGCACTTTCAAAAAGCACTTTCGTATTGTTTACGGCATTTTCATGATCAAATTTTTTATGGTTAAACCGTACCCAATATGTATTTATCAAGGTATCAAATCCACTTAACGAATTCACCAACTTCTCCGGTTCATGAAAGTTAAATGGTTCCACTTCGATACGGTCACCATAAGGGTTTGGCTTATCAGGTGAGTTGGTAAGTGTTTTGACCTCAAAACCTTTTGACAATAATTTCCCTGATATTGCCTTACCCGAATATCCAAAGGCTCCAGTAACTACAACTTTTTTTTTCGCTTTCATGTTTTGTTGTTTTCTGAAACATCTTCGAATAACGCAAGCCTAACTCACCGCATCGTCAGCCAGAAATTGCACCTTGGAATGTTTTCAGCCTATTTCTTCGGTCGTCACAGCATAAAAACCAATCAGAAGTCTTGTACTTCGTTCAGCTTTAGAGATTATGCCGAGAATGAGGAATCCAAGACTATTTTGACAAAGAAGCAATCTGCTCTTCAATCACTTTTATCTTGCTTTCCGCATCGGCCTGCTTGGCTTTCTCCTTATTGACAACAGCTTCGGGGGCATTGTTCACAAAGCGATCGTTGCTCAGTTTTTCCGTTACCCCAATAAGGAAACCTTTGGTATATTCCAATTCCTCCCGTAACTTTTTGATTTCGGCCCCTACATCAATGGAACCAACAAGCGGAACGTAAAATTCAGTGGATTTTACAAGGAACGAAACAGCACCTTCCACTTTCTCGTCCACGTAGTCAATCGAGCTTAAGTTGCACAATTTTGAAATTACGTTATCGAAAGTATGATCGGGTTTCTCTTCATTGTTTTTCTTCACAAACAGTTCCAACTTTTCCTTAAAGGAAATATTCTTTTCCTTTCGGATGTTACGCAAGGCCATGATCACCTGCATTTCCATTTCAAATCCCTTAAGCAGATTGGTATCATATGATTTTACTTTGGGCATATCGGAAATCATGATACTTTCATTCTCATTTCGGCCACCGAGGATATGCCATATTTCTTCTGAAATAAAAGGCATGAACGGATGGAGGATTTTCATCAGGCCTTCAAAAAAACCAATGGTACTTTGATAGGTGAGCTTGTCGATGGGTTGCTGATATGCGGGTTTTATCATCTCCAAATACCAGGAACAGAAATCGTCCCAGATAAGTTTATAAACGGCCATCAGGGCATCCGAAATCCTGTATTTCGAAAATTGGTCTTCAATGTTTTCAAGGATTGCGTTTAATTTGGCATCGAACCATTGAGTTGATACTTTTGCATAATCCGGTTGTGGGAGGTTTTCGTCCACTTCCCAACCTTTTACCAAACGGAGGGCATTCCATATTTTATTGCTAAAATTACGGCCTTGTTCACACAAGCTTTCATCAAACGGAAGATCGTTCCCGGCAGGGGACGTCAGCAACATCCCGACACGTACGCCATCTGCGCCATAAATTTTTATCAGCTTAATGGGATCGGGGGAATTGCCGAGTTGCTTCGACATTTTCCGGCCTTGTTTGTCCCTAACGATTCCCGTTAAATAAACATTTTTAAAAGGGATTTCGCCGCGGTATTCCTGTCCGGCCATGATCATCCTTGCCACCCAAAAAAACAATATCTCTGGTGCCGTCACCAAATCATTGGTGGGATAGTAATATTTAATATCCTCATTTTCGGGATTTCGTATTCCATCAAAAACCGAGATGGGCCACAACCATGAAGAAAACCATGTATCGAGCACATCTTCATCTTGCCTTAAATCTTCCAATTTCAAATCAGGGAGATTGAATTTCTCCTTTGCCAATTCAAGCGCTTCCTCTTTGGATTTCGCCACTACTACTTCTTTATTGGGAAGATAATAGGCCGGGATTTGCTGTCCCCACCACAATTGCCTTGAAATACACCAATCGCGTACATTCTCCATCCAATGTCGGTATGTGTTCTTGAATTTTGCGGGATGGAATTTAATGGTGTCGTCCATCACCACCTTTAGGGCAGGCTTTGCCATCTCCTCCATTTTCATAAACCATTGCAACGAAAGCTTGGGTTCCACAACGGCATCCGTGCGTTCCGAAAAACCCACCTTGTTTACATAGTCCTCGATTTTCACAAGGTTTCCTGCTTCTTCAAGGTCTTTCACGATTTTCTTGCGAACGGCAAAACGGTCTTCTCCCACATACAATTGGGCAGCCTCGTTCAAAGTGCCGTTATCGTTAAATATATCAATGGTATCCAGTTTATGTTTAAACCCGATTTGATAATCATTTTCATCGTGGGCAGGGGTTATTTTCAGACAACCCGTTCCAAATTCAATATCCACATAATCATCGGCAATAACGGGTACGGCACGGTTTATCAATGGGACCAACACTCTCTTTCCGGGCAAATGTTGAAAACGATCGTCATTGGGGTTCACGCAAACGGCCGTATCGCCAAGGATGGTCTCAGGCCTTGTAGTGGCAATGGTTACCCAATCATCCCGAGTCCCCTCAACCTTATAACGCAGGTAATACAGTTTTGAATTTACCTCTTTGTGGATCACCTCTTCATCCGATAAAGCAGTGAGGGCGGAAGGGTCCCAGTTCACCATCCGAATCCCCCGATAAATCAATCCTTTATTGTATAAATCAATAAAAACATCTATTACCGATTCATATAATGCTTCATCCATGGTAAAACGGGTACGGTCCCAATCGCAGGAAGCACCCAGCTTTTTCAATTGCTCAAGGATGATCCCGCCATGCTTTTCCTTCCATTCCCAGGCATGTTCCATAAATTCATCCCGTGTAAGCTCGGATTTATCGATCCCCTCTTCCTTTAGTTTTGCGACCACTTTGGCTTCAGTGGCAATAGAAGCATGATCGGTCCCAGGAAGCCACAAAGCATTTTTCCCCTGCATCCTTGCACGGCGCACCAAAACATCCTGCAAAGTATTGTTCAGCATATGGCCCATGTGCAAAACCCCTGTTACGTTAGGTGGTGGAATAACGATACTGTACGCTTCACGTTCATCGGGCGTACTTTTGAAATAGCCTTGCTCCATCCAGTTGGCATACCATTTATCTTCTATTTGTACAGGATTATATTTATTTGGAATATCCATATTTATAATAATTTACAGGTTGAAAAAGAAGCGACAAAAATAGGTAAAAATCAAACTTCTATTTGAACCAAAACTTATTGAAAATAGACACATATTAAAGACGTGTCCAGAAATATAACAAAAACTGGACACGTATTGTCTTTGTTAAAAAAAATGGACATATATTTGCAACATGTCCAGAAAACACCTAAAATATGTGCATGAGTAAAAAAATCTTTGACAGAAATATTCCATACAACCAATTGCCTTTACTACCTCCTCCTGAAGAAGTAATTGACAATGCAGTATTATTGAAATGGGGCCTTGCAAGCAGGGCGTTGGCCGAACTCAATAAAAATATCCTACGACTTCCAAATCCGGATATGCTTGTTAATACAATCAGTCTCCAGGAAGCCAAAAGCTCATCGGAAATAGAAAACATTTTCACTACCGACGACGAACTTTATAAAGCAATTTCAGATAACATAAAGGAAGAAAACGCAAACCCAAACACGAAAGAAGTACTGCGTTACAGGGAAGCTTTATGGGCAGGATATGCCGAAATACTGGAAAAAGGAAAAATGGATATTGAATTGATAATAAAGATTTTTCGGCAAATAAAGAATACCAAACAAAACATCCGGCCCCCACAATCACAAGTTACGATAAAAAGGGGGCAAAGTGAATTCAGGGCCGGTGAAACAATCTACACACCACCGCGAGGGGAAGGCATTATCGAGGCCAAAATGAAAAACCTGCTTGAGTTTCTCAACAATAGCAAGGATTATCCATTAGACCCATTGCTAAAAATGGCAATTGCCCATTATCAATTCGAAGCCATTCACCCTTTTTCGGATGGAAACGGAAGAACAGGCCGGGTGTTGAACCTGTTATACCTTGTTAACCAAGGATTGTTGACCCATCCAGTGCTTTACCTGAGTAGTTACATAATCAAAAACAAGGATTCATATTATTATAACCTTGTTGCGGTAACACAACGAGATTCATGGAAAAACTGGATATTGTTTATGCTGGAAGCGATTGAACAAACCTCAAAATATACAAACCGTCTTATTGATGAAATAATTATCCAGATGAAAGCGACTTTGGAATATGGAAAAGCTAAATTGAAATGGTACAACAAGGAAATCAATGAAGTACTTTTTTCACAACCCTATATTAAATCAGAGGTTATCGGCAAAATTCTTAACCGTACCAGCAGGACAACAATTACACGATATATGAATGAGCTTGCCAAATTACAGATATTAAGCCCAAAGCAAGATGGCAAACAGGTTTTTTACATAAATAATGACTTGATAAGGATATTGGGGGGATAGTTTTTATCATTAATTTTACATAATAATTATTCTAAACTATAGAATCATGAAATATTTAATTACAACACTTACATTAGTTTTTGCATCAGCATTGTTATTCGCACAAGATTGACATGCCCCAAAACATATACAGAACCTCTTATCAGGAAAAGCAATTTTACAATAAAGGATTTGTTAGAAAACATGCAGAAATATCCAATGAAGTAAAACAAGGTTTCTTTGGGGTAAATTATTCCAATGGGACAATTTGGGTTTTGGATTCTACTTATAAATATGATAATGATGGTGAAATTGAATGGACTTTAGTAGAGCGCCAAGACAAAGTATTGACCAGGGACGAACATGGAAATATTACATCAGTAATTTACCAAAAGGCATATATTTTCTGGATATTGAAACGGATAAAGTAAAAACATTAAGGAAATTCATAAAAAATTAATTGGAACAGTTTTTCTAATCCCAAAATCTTTGACCTAATAATTTACAAATTAATCGCTTCCACCGATTTGATTTCGGGCAGGGCTTTTACCATAGCTGATTCCACGCCGCCTTTCAAAGTCATTAAACTATAAGGACAGGCACCACATGCCCCCTGGAGTTCAACGTTCACAATATTATCATCGCTCAGGTTGACAAAGGCAATATCGCCACCATCTTGTTGCAGGTAAGGCCTGATCTGTTCGATAACATTCTTCACCTTTCCGATCAATTCATCTTTTTTGGTATCAGCCATAATTGAGTATTTTTATCCCCTTTTGGCCATTCATCTGACCACTACGAAAACATATGCCGTTGGAAGTGGTCTGACGAATAAGCCAACAAGTCTTAATGAGTTGTTATTTCAACAATCTTTGTTGGTTCCAGGTTGGCGTTACGGATAGCTGTTTGCTGGGCAACGCTTTGTGCCAATGCCATAAAGGCTTTTCCCTCAACCGAATCTTCATCCAGGGCAGCCGGGCTTCCTTCGTCACCTGCTTCACGGATACTTTGTACCAATGGGATTTGCCCAAGCAATACCACATTGGATTCCTCAGCCAGTTTCTTCGCACCATCTTTTCCGAAAATATAGTATTTATTGTTGGGCAATTCATCGGGTGTGAACCAAGCCATATTCTCAACCAAACCAAGAATTGGAACATTGATGTCCTTTGTCTTGAACATACTGAATGCTTTACGGGCATCGGCCAATGCAACTTCCTGAGGTGTGCTCACGATTACGGCGCCGCTCACAGGCAAGGTCTGCACCATTGTCAAATGGATATCACCGGTACCAGGGGGAAGGTCGATAATGAAGTAGTCCAGCTCGCCCCAATCCGCATCATTGATCAACTGGTTTAAAGCATTGGTGGCCATTGCCCCGCGCCAAATCAACGCCTGTGTGGCATCCACAAAAAAACCAATGGACAAAACTTTCACACCATATTGCTCCATGGGGATAATCTTTGTTTTCCCGTCAACCTCTTTTCCCTGTGGGTGCATCCCCTCCAAATTGAACATCAAAGGAACGGATGGCCCGTAAATATCAGCATCCAACAATCCAACTTTTGCCCCTGTCTTTGCCAAAGCAACGGCCAGGTTGGCCGAAACAGTTGATTTCCCAACACCACCTTTACCGGAAGCGACCGCTATGATATTCTTGACCCCTTTCAGCAACAATTCGGTCTCTTTCCTACGGCTCGAAACCTTGGACTCCATCTTTACGGTTACTTCTATATCTTTATCGACATGTTCATGGATGGCTTTTTCGCAATCCTTCTGCATCAAGTCCTTTAACGGACAGGCAGGGGTCGTCAAAACCAAATCGAAAGTTACTTTTTTCCCTTCGATCTTTATATTCTCGATCATCTTCAACGTCACCAGATCTTTTTTCAGATCCGGATCGTCAACATGCTTTAACGCATCTAATATTTGTTCTTTTGTAAATGACATTTCTATTATATTTTATTCTGCAAAAGTAGGCAAAACTATTTATTTGGAAACAATCTAAATAGGAAATACCGGAATTTAGAGAGGTGTATAAATAATGAACTTGTCAAGAGTTAATTGAAATCATCAAGGGAAAACTGTAAAAATGATTGGTTTTATATGACACACCCCTACCCCCTCTCAAGAGGGGAGGTTAAAGGAATCATTTTTACAGTTTTCATTAACCATCCGTTCAACTTTTGACAACTTTTGTGTTATCTGGCACCCACCCTCAATTCAAAAAGGGAATCAATCTGCAAATACTTTCTGGCAAGTTCCCTGATTTCATCAGCAGAAATATTGTTTACAATATTGATATAATCGGTAAAGAACGAATTATCAAGTCCGTATTCCAAAAGCCCCCTCAGGTTATCAGACAATGCAAACGGGCCGTCCATACTACGTACCATTTGCCCCAACATATAATTTTTCACAAGGCGCAATTCAGCTCCGGGAACCTTATCGGTGTGCAATATCGAAATTTCACGGTATACCTCGTCAATGGCTTTTTGTGCCACCTCACCCGCCACTTCCGAAGCAATAAAAAAATAACCGGACCGATGCAATGAAACCACGGCAGACCCAATCCCATAGGTATAACCCTTATCTTCACGGATATTTGTCATCAACCTTGACCCAAAATAACCGCCCAACACCATGTTCACCACTTTCAGTTTCAAATAATCGGGATGCGTTTTGTTGAACAATGGCCTCCCGATACGGATAGCAGTTTGTAGGGCTTCTTCCTTTACAATATGAAGTTTTCTTTCACCTTGTTCCAAGTCCCGTTGTTGAATTTGATTTATTTCCTGATTGGTATTCCATTCTTCATTTCCAAAAAAAACGTTCAATATGGAGATCAATTCCGAATGGATCTTACCCGCAACTATTATCCGGCAATCATTTGAAGAATAACGGGATTTATGAAAGCTTAGCAAATCTTCCCGATTGATCGCTTCAAAATCATGCAGGCCAAATTGCCTGCCATAAGGATGTTCACTTCCAAATATCAATTCGCTAAACTTCAACCTTGATACAAACTTCACCTTTTCGCTGTTGATGATATGTTGTTGCTTTCGGTTTTGTTTGTAGGTTTCGAGTTCATGTTCCGGAAAAACAGGAAAACGGATTACTTCCTGCATTACTTCCAACATCCTTTCCAGGTACTTATTGAGCGTATAAAGGGTAACGGTTGCCACATCCTTGTCGCTGCCCACTTCGAGGAAAGCCCCGTAATAGTCAATTTTTTCGGCAATTTCAGAAGATGAATAGCTTTTCGTCCCTTCGTTCAGGAGCTTATTGGTAAATTTTGAGACCTGCAATTTTTCCTGGAAATAACTTCCGGCCTCAAATACAAAATCAATCTTCACCATATCCTGTGTACCCGCGTTAATTTGAAAAACGGGAATCCCATTGTCAAGTTTAAAATGCTCAGGTTCGTATAAAGCAATGCTGTCGATCAGTTTTACCCCGGGTTGTATAAGTCTGTTGATTGTCGTCATGATTGTTTCTTTGCGTAATAATAAATGGTAGAAGAATTTTCAGCTTTGAAAATGTTTTTTGAAATGCGCAGAATATCATCTATTGTAACTGCGGAATATTTCCCGATTTCCTGGTTGATCAGGTCTGCATCGCCCATTAATTCGGAATAAGCCAGGTTCATTGCTTTGTTCAAGGCACTTGTTTCGGAAAAAATAAGGGAAGATTCAATTTTATTTTTCACCTTTTGCAATTCATCTTTTTCAATATGTGTTTTGCCCAATAATTCAACTTCCATTAAAATTGCTTTTTCGGCATCTGCCATTTTTATTCCTTTCACCAATTTTCCGGTAACAATCAACAAACCCTTGTCGATATCACCAGTAACATAAGCATTGATCTCACTGAACAGCTTTTGCTCTTTCACCAGTCTGGTGTATAAGCGGGAAGAATTCCCATTGGATAAAACATCCGAAATCAAATCAGTTGCATAATAATTGGCATCCTTTCTCGAACAAATATGATAGGCCTTATAAATGGCATCAATCGGGACATCCCTTTCAACAGTCAGTGCACGGGCCTCCTTTTGAACCGGCTCCTCGGGCAATTCCCTTTTAAAAAAACCCTTATTCGTAATGGGGGCAAACCACTTTTCCGACAACAACTTAATCTGCTCAACATCCACATCCCCGGCAATTACCATGATGGCATTTGAAGGATTGTAAAATCGATCGTAAAAACCTTTTACATCTTCCATTGTGGCATTTTCAATGTGCGAAATATCCTTGCCAATCGTTGACCATTGGTAAGGATGCACTTTATAGGCCAGCGGTCGCAACAACAACCAAACATCCCCGTAAGGCTGGTTCAGATAGGATTGTTTAAATTCCTCGATCACGACATTCCTTTGCACATCAAGGCTTTTAGGCGAAAACGCAAGCTGGTTCATCCGGTCGGATTCAAGCCAGAAAGCCAGCTCCAGGTTTTGCTTTGGAATGGTCAGGTAATAATTCGTAATGTCATTATTGGTGAAGGCATTGTTCTCGCCACCTGCATTTTCAAGGGGCAGATCGTATTTTGGGATATTCTCTGACCCACCAAACATCAGGTGCTCAAACAGATGGGCAAAACCTGTTTTTTCAGGGTCTTCATCACGCGCACCTACATCATATAAAATATTCATGGCCACAATGGGCGTGGAACTGTCTTTATGGACTATCACCTTCAAGCCATTTTCAAGCTCAAACTTCTTAAAATCTATCATTTATTATAATAATTTCGCTGTAAAAAAGCTGCAAAGATAATTTTTATAAATTTGCAATCATGCTGGCTTAATGCAATTTGAAAACATTGTTTATTTACTTGTTGATAAGCAAGCTTTTAACGGCAATTATTTATTCATATTTATAGTAAATGAATTATTAAGCCATGAATTAATTATGAAACACAGGTCTTTTTCCCGAATTTAATTGTCACAATGGATAAGATAAAAACTATCCTTACAAAATAAAAACTGAAAATATGAAAAGAGATTCATTGGTATTTGAGATTATTGAAAAAGAACGGAAACGCCAGATGACCGGCATTGAACTCATCGCTTCGGAGAATTTTGTGAGCGATCAGGTTATGGAAGCCATGGGTTCAGTAATGACAAACAAATATGCTGAAGGCTATCCGGGCAAGAGGTATTATGGTGGCTGCCAGTATGTGGACGAAACCGAAGAGCTGGCCATTGAACGATTGAAAGAATTATTTGGTGCGCTGTACGTGAACGTACAGCCACATAGTGGGGCACAGGCAAACATGGCTGTTTTTCTTACTTTGCTAAAGCCGGGCGATAAATTCATGGGGCTCGATCTTTCCCATGGAGGCCATTTATCGCATGGTTCTGCGGTCAATTCATCAGGGATGTTGTACAATCCGGTGGCTTACAAGGTTGAAGAGGAAACCGGGGTAATTGATTACGATAAGATGGAAGAGGACGCCTTGCGCGAAAAACCGAAACTCCTTCTTGCAGGTGCTTCTGCTTATTCCCGTGATTGGGATTTTAAACGGATGCGTGAAATCGCGGATAAAATCGGGGCTTTCCTCATGGCTGACATTGCACATCCTGCCGGGTTGATCGCAACCGGTTTGCTAAATGACCCCATCAAACATTGCCATGTGGTTACGTCAACCACGCACAAAACCCTTCGCGGCCCACGTGGCGGCATAATTATGATGGGCGAGGATTTTGAAAACCCTTTTGGCAAAAAAACCATGAAAGGGGTCGTACGTAAAATGTCATCGCTGTTTAATTCAGGTGTGTTCCCCGGAATCCAGGGAGGACCGTTGGAACACGTAATTGCTGCAAAAGCTGTCGCTTTTGGTGAAGCCCTCACAAAAGGGTACAAAACCTATATGAAACAAGTCCAGAAAAATGCGGAAGTAATGTCAAATGCCTTTATCGACAAAGGCTACAATATTATTTCAGGCGGAACCGACAACCATTTGATGTTGATCGACCTACGTACCAAATTCCCTGACTTAACAGGAAGGATCGTGGAAGACACTTTGGTGAAAGCCGATATAACAGTCAACAAAAACATGGTCCCATTCGACAGCCGTTCACCTTTCAAAACTTCGGGATTGAGGATTGGCACACCAGCCATTACGACCCGTGGGATGAAAGAGGAACATATGCCAATCATCGTTGATTTCATCGACCAGGTTATTTCCGATATCGAAAATGAAGAACTCATTTTAAGCATGAGGAAACAGGTAAACGGAATGATGGCGGAATTCCCGATGTTCGACTGGTAAATAACTATTTGTAACCTCTAAAAATATCAAATGCGAGAAACCTGATTATTTGGGTTTCTCGTTTTTATTTTAATACAAAAAACCAAACAGCCATAAAGGAATAATATTGGCGATTCCATCTTCAATATTGTCTTTTACTACAAAGGCATTATCAAGCCCTTTAATTTGTTTTTGTTGTTTGCTTCGACCTCCTATCTCAAAATAGTACTTATCATCAACAACAAAATCCGTTTCCACCGAGTAATTCACTTTATGTGATGTCGAAAGTTGGTTGATAAAAAATGTTTCCCGTATATTTCCAGTACTAAAACTATTTTGCGAAAGTGTGTATAAAAGATTGGTATTATGTATATATATTTTCTCGGGCTTTGCCATACTGCTGATCCCAATTTGATCGCGTTTCAATTGGTAAATAATTTCAGCTCGCTCAAGATAATCCAAAAAGGTGAGCAATGTGGGGCGCGAAACCCCAACCCTTTCACTTAATTTACTGATATTAGGTTTAAATGGAACTGAAGATGCCACAGCATACAATAATTTTTTTATTTTATAAACCATATTGAAATCCACATTGTAAACTGATGGTATATCATTTTCCAAAATCAAGTTAAGCGTGCTTATCAATTTTTGGGAATATTCTTTTTCACCTTCAATAAAATAAGGGTAGGCTCCCGAACGGATGTATTGATTAAATTCAAAAACAGGTCTTATACTGTTTGTTATTTCTTTTGAAATTGTTGTGTGGTTTTTCAAAATATCACTCAGCCCGTATTCAGGAACAACAATATCGGATTTTAATGTGACATATTCCCTTAACGACATCTCTTTTAAGTAATATTCAACTGCCCGGCGGCTTAAATCGTATTTAGCTTTATGGATTTCCAGAATTGATGATGATGTAAAAACAATTTTCAGATTTTTATATTTATCGTATATCAGTTTTATTTCCCTTGCCCAATCCGGATACTTATGAACCTCATCAAGAAATAAATGTTTTCCGCCATTGAGAATAAAATCATCGGCAAGTGAAACCAATGTGTTATTGTAGAAAAACAAATCTTCCATACTAATATAAAGCACTGTATGATCTATGGTTAGGTTTTTTGCAATGTATTGCAACATTAAAGTCGTTTTTCCACTTCCCCTTGCCCCTTTAATGGCTATCAACCTGTTTTCCCAGTTGATTTTGTCTGCCAAATAGCGACTGAACTTCAAGTCCGTTTCTTCAACGATTTGCTTCGATTGTAAAAGTAAATCTGTCAACATTGTTAATGAGTATTATCAATAATTCTAATATTTTGTTAATTGTAATTAGCAAAATTAAACTATTTTTGTTAATAAGCATTAGCATTTATTATTTTTTACATGATACGAAAAAGCAAATAGTATTAAATCTAATACGGGAAATATGTACTTTTTGCAAGAAGCCCCTGTTTTTCTGAATAACTATAAAGATATTGATATGAACATCTGTTTCCTCATTTTTTTTGTAACCCGGCCATTTATGCTAAGGTTTCAAAAAATATAAATCCCAAAGTTTTCCTATTTTTACCAAAACTTTTTTTATGTCCAATAAAGAATTCATACTCAACTACAAAATCTGGCTTTCCACCGAAGACGGCAAAGGGATTATGGGCGATGGTAAATGGCAGATACTGAAGGCCATCGAAAAACACGGCTCACTGAAAGCTGCAACGGAGGCCTTGGGGTTGACGTACCGGAGAACCTGGGGCGATTTAAAACAAATCGAGAAGGACCTTGGATACCCACTCCTTGAAAAAAGACGAGGGGGAAAACACGGAGGGGAAACCACCCTGACCATACAGGGAGCAAGGCTCGTTAAAGCTTTTGACAGGTTTCATAAAAAGACTGACCGATTTATGGAAAAGGCTTTTGTTGAATTAAAGACAAATTTAACAAATCCTGAAACTGATAATTAAGGTTAAAGAGTTATCAGTTAAGAGTTATAATATTAACAGTTAAGAAATTAATTGATGATTTTGAAATATTTTATGAAATGTAATTGTCCTGTTATCTCATAACTTTTAACGCTTAACAAAAAGAAGGTTGTAATATCTTGAAGCCTATTAACAAATTGAAACCTGTGAAAAAAAAGACACTGATCCTACTTTCCCTTATCCTATTTCTTTTCTTTATCTTTTTCTTTTTTTCATATTCATTCCTTGCGATAAGCAAACCTGTTAATTCTGGCACCGTACTTATTGAAGCCTGGATTTCGGCCAATGAACTCGAACAAATTGCCGATAATTTCATAAACCCTGAAACCAAACATATTTTGATTGTTGGAAAGATAAAAGGGAAACCCCTGTATGATGCAGCTTTCCCTGCACCCGGGTGGACTTATGTGAACGATTTGCACCAACCCAAAGATAAAAAAGGGGTTTACCTTTGGGCCAATTCCAGCCTCATTGTCGATCCTGCCCTTTATCCTTTGGTAAAGCAAAATGACAGCTTAACTATTCAGGTAAAAGCAAGTGGCAGCCTTGCAAAAAACAGGTTTCCGTTTTTCAATTTGATTATTAATGGAAAATATCTTTCAAGTACGTTTACGGTCGATACATTACAAACTTTTGGCTTTGCCACGATTCTCCCGGAAGAAAAACTTCGCTCTGTCTGTATTCAATTTGACAATGATTTAAAAACCGACAAGGAAGACCGGAATTTATTCGTTTATTCATTGGTTTTAAACGGCCACAAAATAATCGTGAACAACCAAAATGCCACCATAATAAGGGATGGGG
>JAADJA010000021.1 GCA_013151015.1 Chlorobiota bacterium | reverse complement strand
TTTTGTTGTCCTACAAGGATTCGAACCTAGACCGTCTGGACCAAAACCAGATGTGCTACCTTTACACCATAGGACAATTTTTACTAGTTCTTTTCAGGTTTGCCATAGCAAGACTGATTAGAAGTAGTCAATGCTCGAAAGAAGTCAATGGACAAAATTGCGATTGGAATTTCCTTCGGCAAATCCCCAAAAGAACGTTTTCAAATTGGGAGTGCAAAATTATTAATTATTTTAAAAGAAACAAGCATCTGTTAAAATTTTTCTAACAGGGTAAATTTCTGTGGAAATATGTAGGGTATTCAACTTATCTGACAAGGATTTTCTTTCGAAGGGTTTTTCCGTTGGTGAGTATGGCATTCATAATATACACTCCTGAAGGAAGCATGCTGATGTCTATTTCCGTAATCATTTCACTTGTAGTTTCCCGTATCATTTTATTTCCCCTTAAATCAATAATATTTAAATTCACCGGTGAAGAAGGTTTTTCCGAAAGGCGAACGGTAATTATTTTATCAGCCGGACTGGGATAGACCGATAAGCCCTCTTTCGTTGGAAGTATATCGGGTACAGCGGTAACCAAAGGCATTTGCACCCTGGCAATATAAGGAAGTTTTCCCGATCCATTGTAGGGCAGGCTTACCTCGTTGTCGAAGTTAAGGTTGCCGGAGAAAACATGGGCAATGAAAAAATCATTCCCGTTATTCGCAATTTGACCTGTATATAAATCCGAATTCCCTTCGATAACCTTTTCCGAAGTAAGGTTCAGGTCCAGATCGAACAACATCACTTTATGGCTATTAAAATTGAAATCATTCTCAACCATCAACCCTAAGCTGTTTGAGGTTAGCGACATATCAGGGTAAAGGCTTATTGCATTTGAAAAAACCGGGGCTTTTACCTCAATCAGTAATTCACCATCAAAGCTAAATTTTTTCATGGCACTTATTAAGTTGAAAGGAGGGTTTAAAACCTCTTCATAAACGAATATTCCGGAGGAATTGACCTCTATACGCCCATCCCGGTTATTGATTGTTGTATCCACCGAAGCCCATTCAGCAATCAGCTCCTCATTGAGCGCAAGGACAAATGTTGCGCTTTCGATATTGGGCAAGGGCATGAAAACCGTATCAATTATAATACTTGATGGTCCGGAAAACCCACCATTAAGGTAAACTTTGTCATTAAAATATGCAAGATCGACAATCATTGATTGGGTGGCCGATATTTCTTTTGTGTTCAGGATGTTCCCATCCGTATCCATGATCCAGATCCAATCACCCAAGTTGAATTGCCCCCTGACCTGTATTGCGATATTGCCCTGTTCCCCAACTTGAAGATTCGTGTTTGCACCATATTTGGTTTCGTCCATATGAAACCACTGAAGATTCCCATCTGAATCAATTTTCATCAAAAACAGGAAAGGTTCCAATCCACCATATTGTTCACCTTGAAATGAAAAAGCGCCATTGGATTGCCCGATAATTACGATACTGTTTTCAATGGTGGCCATATCACCTATCTGAATATCACCAAGCATGTATTCCGTCCAGATAGCATCGCCTTCCTGATTTGTTTTGTGGATATAGCAATTGCCCGTATAAGGGAGAAAGGCCGAAGCATTGTGAACGCCAGAGATAATGGTATTTCCATTTATGTCGATTGCAAGGGCGGCCACTTCATTGCTGTTGGAAATATCATATGAATTTGCCCAAATAAATTGCTGGCTTTTTGATGGCAATGATAAAACTATCAGGAAAATAAGAGTGTAAAAGAGTTTCATTGGATTGAATTTTTGGGTTCTACTACTATTTTAGTGGGTAAATGGCATTATTCGCTTAACCTAAAAAACATGAACGAATGCTTCAATGATTGAATGCAAGAATGCTTGAATAATTGCAGCAACTATACCTTTGTCAATATGCTGGTTATGAGCCGATTGGTTTTATTCTCGCCTGTCTGCCGACAAGGCAGGCATTGAAGCCTTCAATCATTCCCGTATTTGTGGTTTTTTCTTTAATATAGTGTTATCATCTTCCATTAAATTCGCAGTAGTACCAATTTTTGTTTTGTGATCAGGTAATTATAACACGTGACAAATTGATTTTGTTCAAGATATTCTGAATTGCCAACCTGTAATTGGTTCATGTATGCGTTTTTGAAGTACAAAGATTCATTGTTAAATTTCATTAATTATTTTTTTATTCATAACATAATGTATTGAAAATGCTTATTTTCGCCCCCGATTTAAAATCTATTCAGAATTAGTTCAATGGACAATTATAAAAAACTTAACCTTACTGTTGGCTGGATTGTTTTTGCCATCGCCACCTTTACCTATCTTTCAACTATCGAACCTACTGCCAGTTGGTGGGATTGTGGTGAATATATAGCAACTTCATATAAGTTGGAAGTGGGCCACCCACCGGGAGCTCCTTTTTTCCAATTATTGGGGCGCTTTTTCTCCCTTTTTGCTTTTGGCGATGTTTCAAAAGTGGCCATGATGATCAATATCATGTCGGGGCTCAGCAGTAGTTTTACCATACTTTTCCTTTTCTGGACCATCACACACCTCGCACGAAAAGTTGCCTTAAACGATGGTGAAATGACAGAAGCCAAAACCTATGCAATCCTTGGTAGCGGTGTTGTTGGTGCATTGGCTTATACATTCAGCGATTCATTCTGGTTTTCGGCAGTCGAGGGCGAGGTTTACGCCATGTCGTCCTTGTTTACTGCCATTGTCTTTTGGGCCATTTTGAAATGGGAAGAAGATGTGGACAAAGGGCCTGCCAAGCGGTGGATCATATTGATTTTTTACCTGATTGGCCTTTCGATCGGTGTTCACCTCCTGAACCTCCTTGCCATTCCGGCCATTGCATTTGTCTATTATTTCAAGAAATACAAACCTACTTTGAAAGGCATTCTTGCAACGGGCTTTATATCCGTTGCCATACTTGGATTGATCATGAAGGGGATTATCGGTTGGGTCGTAAAGCTTGCAAGCTGGACCGAGATTACTTTTGTCAATTCATTCGGCCTGCCCTTTAATTTTGGGACAATCTTTTATTTTGTCTTGCTGATCGGGCTTGTTGTTTTTGGCTTGCGATATACCCAGAAACACCAAAAAGTTATTGCCAATACTTTGATATTGGGCATTACCGTTATCCTGATCGGATATTCTTCTTTCTTTATCATCATCATCCGGGCCAATGCCGATCCCCCAATCAACGAAAACAACCCTTCCAATGCAGTTTCATTGATCTCTTATCTCGGAAGGGAACAATACGGTGATTGGCCCATCCTTTATGGACAGTATTACAATGCGCCCACAATTGCCCTGAAAGACGGAAACCCCGTTTATATCAAGGATGTGAAAAAGGGCAAATATGTGATCACGGATGACAAAAAGGGGACAATCCCGGTTTATGACAAGCGTTTCACGACGATATTCCCGCGGATGTGGAGCAACCAGAAACCCAGCCATATCAGTATGTATAAACAAAAAGGCGGTGTCAAGGGTATTCCCATAAAAGTCGAAAAAGGGGATGGGAGTTTTGAAACCCTCATTCGACCAACTTTTGGCGAAAACCTCCGTTTCTTTTTCTCCTACCAACTCGGACATATGTACCTGAGGTATTTTATGTGGAATTTTTCCGGTAGGCAAAACGACATCGAGAGCCAGGGGGAGGTGGAACATGGAAATTGGCTCACGGGCATCAACTGGTTCGATGAAAATATCCTTGGGCTTGGGCCACGTGACGATTTGCCCGACAGCATGAAAAGCAAGGCCATGAACAAATTCTTCATGTTGCCTTTCCTCTTGGGCCTGATCGGTTTTTTCTATCACCTTAAGAAAAACCAAAATGATACGTATATTGTTGGTCTCCTGTTCCTTATGACGGGTGTGGCCACGGTGATTTACCTGAACCAATATCCCTATCAACCCCGGGAACGCGATTATGCCTATGCGGCTTCGTTTTATGCCTTTGCCATTTGGATAGGCTTTGGCGTACTTTCCCTGTTCTCGCTTTTTAAAAATCCAAAGTCGAAACCGATAGCAATGGGTATTACTTTTGGATTGCTGATCCTGGTTCCCGGGATCATGGCCGAACAAGGCTGGGACGACCACGACCGCTCGGGAAAATATGCCACCCGTGACTTTGCGGCCAATTACCTGAATTCCTGTGAACCCAATGCCATCCTGTTTACCAATGGCGACAACGATACCTTCCCCTTATGGTATGTACAGGAAGTGGAAGGCATCCGAACTGACGTAAGGGTTGTGAATTATATGCTTGCATCGGGTCATTGGTACGTCCAGCAAATGATGAAAAAGGCGTATGAGTCGGAACCATTGCCGCTTACGCTTTCGTACGAACAGTATGAAAATGGAGTGAACAATGCGGTGGTTTTTTATAATACCAATATCAAAGGTTACGTTGACCTGAAAGATGTGGTTGACTTTATTGCTGACGATGACGAACGCACCAAAGTTACGCTCACAAGTGGCGAAAAGATTAATTTCTCCCCCACGAAAAAATTCAAGCTTAACATTGATTCGGCACGTATGGTGAATATGGGGGTTGTCCCTGAACGCTTTGCCGATAAAATTGTTCCCGAGATAAAATGGAACGTGACCCAGTCGTACCTTTATAAAAACGACCTGATGCTCCTCGATCTTATTGCTACCAATAATTGGGAACGGCCTATTTATTTTGCCAATCCGAGTACGGTCAGCAAGGTTCTTGGAATTGAGGAATATTGCCATCTCGAGGGTTTTGTTTATAAGTTTATGCCGGTAAAATCGGAAGGCTACATCAAGGGTGTGGGTGGGATTGATGCCGATGAATCCTATGATATCCTGATGAACAAATGTGCCTGGGGGAATTTGAGCGACCCAAGTGTGAACGTTGACCGTGAAAGTGCACGGAACAGCATTATCCCCAAACAAAATTTCATGCGCGTGGCCGAACTCCTTGTTCAGGAAGGGAAAAAGGATTCCGCAGTGGCCCTTCTCGACCGTTGCCTTGAGGTATTCCCCGATAGCCAGTTTACCTACGATATGTACATGGTCCCATTTGCCGATGTGTATTACAGCGCAGGAGCTTATGAGAAGGGAAATGCAATCGTTGAAAGGGTTTTTGAGATTTATAATCAGAACCTGGATTATTATGACCGATTGGACGGAAGCCTCGCTAAATACTACGAATCGGATGTGAGCCAGGCATACGGTATCCTGCAGCGTCTTTCCATGATGACCCGGCAAAACAAGCAGATGGAGCTTTACGATAAAATCGACAGCACCTTTAAGGACCGGTTGCAGTTTATGAAATAAGTGCATTGACTTTTTTATTTGACAATACCTGAGAATTCAATACATTTTCTATCAAGGTATATTGTTGTGATATAATAGTTTTCAACAGCTGGGAAAATTCTTCTCCAGATTCAATAATTATATCTAATTTTGTAACCATTGTTTAAGGTTATATAATGTGGTTATGAGTGATTATCTATCTCTTTCGGAAGTCTCCGAATTAATTGGGAAAAGCAAAGAAACATTAAGACGGTGGGACAGGGAAGGAAAACTGACTGCTGTCAGGGAACCCATAAGTAATTACCGGGTTTACAGGAAAACGGAAGTCCAACAGTTGTTTGGTGGTTTTTTAAAAAAGGAGATTGTTGAAACCGAATCAAATTATGTTTTACCGGAAAATGAGTATTCTGTCCTTGAATTATTTGCAGGGGCAGGGGGATTGGCAATTGGAATGGAACAAGCAGGATTAAAATGTGTTGCTTTAAATGAAATAGATAAATGGGCTTGCCAGACATTGCGCAATAACCGACCGGAATGGGATGTGCTTGAAGGGGATATTAAATCTTTTGACTTTTCTAAATACCATAATAAGGTAGATGTTGTTACAGGCGGGTTTCCATGCCAGGCATTTAGTTATATAGGTAAAAAACTGGGGCTCAATGATGCACGGGGAACCTTGTTTTATGAGTTTGCAAGGGTCATTAAAGAAGTTAACCCTCCAATTTGTATTGGTGAAAATGTTAGGGGCTTGTTAAACCATGAAAATGGAAGGACCCTCGAAGGGATGAAATCAATATTGGATGAAATTGGTTATAATGTTGTCCCTATACAAATTTTAAAAGCAATTAATTACAAAGTCCCTCAAAAAAGAGAACGATTGATTTTGGTTGGGATACGAAAAGATATAAAAGTGAAATACGAGTACCCGAAACCTTATCGGAAAATATACAATCTTGTGGATGCCTTAAAAAAGGGAAGCTTGTATAAAACGGATGTTCCCGGATCAGATGGGGCAAAATATCCACAAAGAAAAAAGGAGATCATTGATATGGTTCCCCCCAAGGGATATTGGCGGGATTTGCCCATAGAAACCCAAAAGGAATATATGGGCGGGAGTTTTTATCTTGGAGGAGGAAAAACAGGAATGGCACGTAGGATTGGTTGGGACGAACCTTGTTTGACCTTAACATGCAGCCCGGCTCAAAAACAAACTGAACGTTGCCATCCTGATGAAACCCGGCCATTTACCGTTCGCGAATATGCACGTATCCAAACTTTTCCCGATAATTGGAAATTTGAAGGTTCCATAGCACAACAATATAAACTAATTGGGAATGCAGTACCTATTAATCTTGGAAAAGAAATAGGTTATTCAATTGTGAAGTTTTTAAATGATTATTACAGCTTTCTAAATATGCAAACAATATGAATAAACAAGACCGAATATCATTGGCAATTAAGGAAGTTGTGTCAAAGATGATGGATAGGGTAATGGACAGAGTGTTGATAACCGATCCATTTATCAAGGAAAAGCATCATTCAACAAAACCACTTTATGCGGCATTAGTGCCAGATGAGATATTTAAGGGTTCTCATTTCGAACGAAGGTTTGTTACCCCTTTTGGCAGTGTTTGGGAGCATTTGGCCCAAGTTGTTGCAATTGAATCGCACGGCAACTGTAAAATGGGCCATGCTATTAATGGAACAATTGGAAGTGAGAGCTTAAGAAGAATTCAAGAAGTATTGAACAAATTAGAACATAACAAAAAAGGGCAAATAAAAACTAAACCAAATTGGCGTAAAGAGATTGATTACATTAAACAAGGTGGAGGAGAATTTATTCCTGTTAGTGTTACTTGTGATATTTTTATCCATAATAAGAAAACAGGATTGAAATATGCATTTGAATTAAAAGGCCCTTTGCCAAACAGTGACCAAACCAAGGTTAGCAAAGAGAAAATGTTTAAATTATTGGCGATGAACCCTAAACAGGTTGACTATGCTTTCTATGCTTTGCCCTACAATCCTTTTGGTAGAAAGGAAGACTATAAATGGGGCTTCCCGATGAGATGGTTCAATATGCATGAAGACGAATCGGTTTTGATTGGGAATGAGTTTTGGGAACTGATTGGGGGAAAAGGAACATATAACAACTTTATAAAAGAGGTGAACCAATTGGGCAAAGCTTATAGGGAACGTATTTACAAAGAGTTTTTAGAAATGGA
>JAADJA010000058.1 GCA_013151015.1 Chlorobiota bacterium | reverse complement strand
GGTTTCAAGGTTTACTTTGACAGGGATTTTAAATCGGTCATAAACAACTGTGCGATCGCACGGAGAAAAGAAGGTGATGGAACCTGGATAACAAAAGAAATGCAGGAAGCATACATCAAGCTTCATGATGCCGGTTTTGCCCATTCTGTGGAAACCTATTTGGATGACAGGCTTGTGGGAGGGCTTTACGGGATTTCCCTCGGGAAGGCATTTTTTGGTGAATCCATGTTCCATTTCGAACGGGATGCCTCCAAAATCGCCCTCTATTCCCTTGTTGCAAGGATGAAAGAATGGGGATTCCATTTCATTGATGTCCAGCAAGAAACCGATCACCTCAAAAGCCTTGGAGCGGAAAACATCCCACGAACGGAATTCCTTGAATTGTTAAAAGGGGCATTAAAATTTTCAACGGTAAAAGGAAAATGGTAAATTTGCAAGGATATTAAAACTATATTAAAGCATCGAGTCTGTTACCCCGGTCTTCAGGCCGGGGCTTAACAAAATAAAAAAATAGTTTTGGTAAAGGCAGGGGGTTTCATTGCAAAGCCTAAAACCCTGTCGCCGACAGGCAGGCATGACAAAACGGAAAGTACCGGCAACCTACGAGAAAAATAACGGAAAATGAACAACAAAAACATATTCATGCGAGAGGCCATTGACCTCGCCATGGAAAACATGAACACGAAGAACGGCGGCCCGTTTGGGGCTGTGGTTGTGAAGGATGGCAAGGTAATAGGGAGAGGCGTAAATACCGTGACCACCCACAACGACCCAACCGCCCATGCCGAGGTAAATGCCATACGTGATGCCTGTGCCAATCTTAAGGATTTCCAGCTTGCGGATTGTGAGATTTATTCAAGCTGTGAACCTTGCCCCATGTGCCTCGGGGCAATTTATTGGGCCCGGCCCGCAAAGCTCTATTTTGCAGCTACCAAGGATGATGCGGCAGCGGCAGGTTTCGATGATTCGGAAATCTATACGGAGATTTCACTTCCAAAGAATGAACGAAAAATACCTACTGAACAATTATTGCACAAAGAGGCGGAAAAGGTTTTTGAAAACTGGATTGAACTGGACGATAAAATTGAATACTAATGTGGATTGATATATTATTTGTCGTAATCGGGATTATCTTATTGCTTGTGGGCATTATCGGCTGTGTGTTGCCTGTATTACCGGGACAAATTTTGGCCTGGGCCTCGCTTCTGATGTTACAGTTCAAGAGCGACCCTCCATTTACCGCAAAATTCATTGTTCTCTGGGCACTGATTACGGCCGGGGTCACCATTCTTGATTATATCGTGCCGTTGTGGGGAACGAAAAAACTGGGAGGTTCCAAATACGGGATTTGGGGCGCGGCCCTGGGATTGCTTGTTGGGGTATTCTTCTCGCCCATTGGCTTGATCATTGGCCCTTTTGCAGGGGCTTTTGTGGGCGAAATGATCGCAGGGAAAGACAGCAATACCGCTTTTAAATCGGGATTAGGCTCCTTTATCGGCTTTCTGACAGGGACGCTTTTGAAACTGGTAATTTCCTTTGTTATGGGATATTACTTTTTCATGAATGCCTTTAATTGGTAAAAACAAAAACTATGGGAAAAAGGATTTTGGTAACGGGCGGTGCGGGCTTTCTCGGTTCACATCTTTGCGAAACACTTCTGAAGGCGGGCAATGAAGTTATTTGCCTCGATAATTATTTTACCGGAAGGAAAAAGAACATTGTCCACTTGATGGACAACCCCTACTTTGAACTGGTGCGCCATGATGTGACCATGCCTTTCTTTATCGAGGTGGATCAAATCTATAACCTGGCTTGCCCTGCTTCGCCTGTTCAGTACCAGTACAATGCAATTAAAACCATCAAGACTTCGGTGATGGGCTCCATCAATATGTTGGGTTTGGCCCGAAGGTTAAAAGCGAAAGTATTGCAGGCTTCAACAAGTGAGGTTTATGGTGATCCGTTGGAACACCCGCAAACAGAAAGCTACTGGGGAAACGTGAACCCCATCGGGCCCAGGTCGTGTTACGACGAAGGAAAGCGTTGTGCCGAATCCCTGTTCATGAATTATCATTTGGAGAACGAGATAAAAATCAAAATCCTGAGGATATTCAATACTTATGGCCCGCAAATGGACATGAACGACGGCAGGGTGATTTCCAACTTCATAGTACAGGCGCTCAAAGGGGAAGACATAAGCATCTTTGGAGACGGAAAACAATCGAGGAGTTTTTGTTATGTGGACGATTTGATCCGTGGGATGATTTCCTTTATGGATTCGGGCGATGATGTAATCGGCCCCATCAATATGGGGAACCCGGTGGAATTCACTATGCTGGAACTTGCGGATATTGTCCTGAAACTCACGAATTCAAAATCAAAAATCGTTTACAGGCCCTTGCCTCAGGACGATCCGTTGCAACGTTCACCGGATATTACTCTTGCTAAAAAGGAATTGGGATGGAAACCCATGGTTTCCCTGGAGGAAGGTTTGAAAAAGACCATTGGGTATTTTGAAACGATTTTAATCGACCCTAAAATATGAACAACGCAGAGCTTAGCCTAATAAAATACAGCAATAAGCTTTTTGACCATATTGCTGAAATCATTGGACGTGCCCAAAAGAAGGTTGCCATCTCACTCAATACAGAAACAACACTTTTGTATTGGAGTATTGGGAATTACATTAATACTGACCTTAAAGCCACCGGACAGGTTACACATGGTTCAAAGATTATTGCGACATTGTCGCAACAATTGTGTTATAGGTAACCTTAAAAAAAAGAAAATGATACCATCAAAAGAAATTATTGATAATGCACTTAAATCAAATGAATGGGACTTTGGAAATGAAGTTCTTTATAAATTATGCAAAAAGAATTTTGAACACATAGAAGATGGTAAAATTATTGCGAAGGTATGGTTAATTGGACGTTCATATGCCGCCGCAATAGAAAGAAGAAGAAATAAAACTGATATCAACGATGATTTTTACATAAGTAAAGTTGCACCGCTTTTTAAAAACTCGGAAATAGATAGTTTGCTAATGTCAATAAGTCGCGAAAAAAAAATAACCGTTGAAAATTTGGGAATAATTCTTTCGGTTCACTATTATTTGATGCAAGAAATAAAAAGAATTACAGAAATTGAAAAGCGTTCTTTTTGTTCAAAATATCTACATTTTCATCTTCCTGATTTATTTTTCATTTTTGATAGTAGAGTGGTTACAGCTCTAAGCAAATATTCAAGTAGATCTCCAAAAGATTTTTTATACTTTATCAAGTCTGAAAACGTAGATTATGAATATGCCAAATTCTTCGTGAAATCTTTTGTACTTAAAAAGCAAATCGAAAAAGAATATAAATTGAAATTAAGCAATAGGCAATTTGATAAAATATTGATATTAACTGCAAATAATAATTTGAAAGATCAATAATGGCTGATTATGAAAAACCTCATATATTATTTACCGAATTGAAAAAGTGTACATCCTCATACGATGAAACGCAAATTTCAAATAATGGAATTTACACTTTATTTGAGAATGGTGAAAATATCGACGAATTAGACCGTGTTGTTAAAATTGGTTCTCATACGGTAAATAACAGACTTTTCACATGGATTAAAGAGCATTACAATAATGATAACGACAGAGATATTTTTTTTCGCAAACATTTAGGAATCGATCAGGCAATTAAATATCAAGTCATAAAACAATAGTTCGGTAAATAATTACAACTTATTGATTGCTATATGTTTGCGATTTTGCGCATTTATTAAGAACGTTATTGTAAATCAAAACGTTGCGCTCTTTGCGGCGTTGCGCGAGAAAAAATTTACCAAAGTATTAATAAAACAAGCATGAACATATTAACAACAGGAGCCAATGGCCAATTGGGAATGTCAATCCGAAAAAACGCCCCCTCCTACCCTGGACATAGATTCACCTTTACCGATTTTGAGGAATTGGATATTACCGATTTTGAAAAGGTAAAGGAATTTCTTTCTGTCAATAAATTTGACGTTTTGATAAACTGTGCCGCATATACGGCTGTTGATAAAGCGGAAGAAGAAAAAGAAAAAGCCCAAATGCTCAATGTGACCGCTGCCAGGGATTTAGCCCGGCTTACCAAAATGTTTAATGTTTTTCTGATCCATATTTCGACCGACTTTATTTTTGATGGGAAGAAAAAACACGCTTACACCGAGGAAGACCAACCCAATCCGTTAAGTGTTTATGGAAAAACAAAGGCAGACGGGGAAAACACGATTATTGATAATGCGGGCAATGCGGCCATTATCCGGACTTCCTGGCTTTATTCCGAGTATGGGGACAATTTCTTGAAAACCATTATCCGTTTGGCAAGCGAAAGGGAATCCTTGAATATCGTTGATGACCAAACCGGGACGCCCACTTATGCCACCGACCTTGCCAAATTCATCCTGGATGTAATGCCAAATATGACACAAGCCAAAGGGGTAGGGACCTACCACTATTCCAATGAAGGGGAAACAAGTTGGTACGGGTTTGCAAAAGCCATAGTGAAAATAAAAGGGATATCATGCGCCATATACCCAATCCCCACCAGAGAATATCCACTACCGGCAACAAGGCCGGCCTTTAGCGTTATGAGCAAAGAAAAAATAAAATCGGAATTTGGGGTTACTATTCCCACATGGGAAAATAGTTTAAGGGAATGCATAGCCGGGCTTTGACCCAAGTTCGGCCTTCAATATGATTTTGTGCAATATTTCACAGGCATCGTTCACATTGTCGATCAACGAACGGGCGGATATGGTAGCACCAGTAATGGCATCCACATCTTCGCCATAATCAATATGGCAATCCTTGCTCCCCGCAAATTGCCGCAACCACCTTTTTGAAGTAATCTCATACCCGTATTCAGGGCCGTACTCCAATATTTTCACCTGTTTCAAGTTCAAATTGGAATCATAAAGCACGAAATAGCTGAACAGTTCGTAATTACCCGATTGCGTATCCCTCGAATAAACAGGGCATCCGCCAACCCTGCAGGCCGTGGCATTGTCCACAAGAAAATAGCCGAGGACGCTTTCTTTTCCATTGATTTTAAAAACTTCCAGATCCTGGTTTTGCACAAGGCTATCGCCAAATTGGACTTTTTCGATATCAAATTCAACACTTTCGAATTCTTTGGTCAGCACCTTG
The DNA here is from genome assembly GCA_013151015.1 of Chlorobiota bacterium. Classification (GTDB taxonomy): domain Bacteria; phylum Bacteroidota; class Bacteroidia; order Bacteroidales; family JAADJA01; genus JAADJA01. The sequence goes on along the minus strand of JAADJA010000058.1, from coordinate 2,569 downwards.
CCGATTTTCCGTTCATGTCTTTCATAAACCTGTCCTATGCCAACTTGCATTACAATCAGTTTAAACAATATAAATGTCAGGATAGTTTTCTTCATTTTGATTTGTTTTTTAAATTTCCCTATTAATAAGCCCAAAGCAGAAAGCAAAATCCTGCTTCCAGGAACTTTGGCCTACGTAGGACAGGTATGGATTAAAACCAAATACCCAAACCGATATTCAATTGCCCAAAGCTTTCAGAACCGGGTTCCGCATTTGATAAAACCTGATAATCCGCTTTAATCACTGCCCCCTGTGCCATTTTCCAACCCAGTCCAAATGTTATGTCCGTTCGGTTATATGCATCGTTCTTTATCGTTTCAGAAGTAGTGGAAGCGTGTGTATCATAGTTCTCATATCGCACAAAAGGCACCAAAATATGCGTATCTTTAGATGACAATGAAATATTGTACGCAAGTTCCAGATAGTATCCGGTAATCACCTTGCCCAAATCTTCAGATGTGAATGTGTTATATTGCAAAGTGTTTTTCAATACGGTGTAGGTATATTGTCCCCTTAAGGAAAAACCTTTGATATTGTACCTTGCGTCCAGGCCGAACATGCTTATTTGCACGATGGAACTATCGGCCCGGGCCAATCCTTCCGAATTTGAATTTTTCAAACCATCATATAAAACGGATTGGGATTTCCCGATATACGCAGCTCCCGCGATTTTCAAGCCCGGGATTCCGTAATATTCAAGTTTGGTGCTCAGGTTCGGGGAACTCATGAACGACTCCAGGCCCTTTTGCCGCCCGCCCCTTAATCCACTTTTCCCGTTAAAATTCCCTTCACCGTCATAGCTCTTAAATCCATTGACAATATAAAGTTGGTATTTCATGGATATTTCCTTTACGTTTCCCCGGAAACCCGCACCGATTTCCCTCCAGGTTGATGGAACAACATATTTGTCCACATTTGGCCTTTCGACACCATTAAAGGTTGGCGGTTCGTGGAGCTCGTTTACTATTCCCATCGGGATCAACATCAATCCTCCCCTGAATTGGATATAGTCATTGATTCGATAGTTCAGGAATGCCTGTTCGATGTAAACTTCCGAAACATGCTCATATTCCACCTCGGTCACAAAAGTTGTCCGGGAATTGAATTTGTAGCCAAAAAGAAAGATCATCCTATGGACGTCCAAATTTGCATTGGTGCGTTCGTTGCTCATGATTTTATTATAGTCCACCTGACCGTATCCACCAACAGTAAGTTTTTTTTCTTGAATGGAAATCATGTTTTCCGCCGTGTTTATATCGGGTGTTGCATATTGTATTTGCGCCGTTAGGTTATTTGCGAGAACAACAATGGCCGCTAAAGCCAATATTCTGTTTATATTCATTTCCAGAATGATTTTTATTATTAAAACCGTTTGCAAACATAGTTTGAAGGAATGTGCTGCACAATCCCCAAAACTTAGGATTATTGGGATGGGCACTCACATATAATGGGGATGATTATGCCCTTTCGGGGCGGATTGGTTTTTTTCCCAAAGGCGCAAGCAAAGCCTCAAGGTGTTTTGCCTTAGCTCATTTCAATATGCCTAATACGTTTGATTACCGATTATCCCGAATAGCCATCAAGGGCAATTATTTTGTTGACCACGGCATAGATCGTCAATCCCGAAACCGATTTGATCCCGGTTTTTTGACTGATGTTTTTCCGGTGGGTTATTACGGTATGTGTGCTGATAAACAACTTGTCGGCAATTTCTTTGGTGGCATTCCCCTGGACAAGCAGTTTTAGGACTTCGATTTCCCTTTCGCTCAATGTATTTCTGATATGTGATTCCTGCGAATTCCCTGATTCAAGCAGCTTTCCGATTTTCCTTTTGATTGTTTCAGGTCTATCACCGATCTGGATAATGTCATCAAATTGCTCAAGGACATTTTTTTCAAAATAGGAAAACACCATGCCCAGCCATTTTGCCCCTTCAAATTCAGTGGCGATTTTATTGAAAAGAACAAGGTTGTGCTGTATGAGTGAAGGATCTATCAGGACAATATCAATATTTTCAGAAGTATTGAAGCGTGCCAGTTCATCAAGTGATCCCACCCGGAACAAATCCTTTCCTGGAACCTCAAGGATACGCTGGATCCCAAGAAAAATGATTTCGGATGGAACAGCCATCAATATTTTCTTCCTGTTACCCACTATCTCCGCTTTTTGATTTTCATTTCTATTTCCTCCACAAGGGGAATCAGTATGGTATCCTCGATTTTCTGGTGGATATTCAAATCGTACTCCAACTCAAACAGGTCGAACAGGATTTCCCTCCTGACGGGCATATCCCCTTTTTGGGGCAAATATTTGATCAGGAGGTTTTTCAGGTCGGTCAGCTTCTCCTCGATATTGCTATGGTGTTTTTTATAATCGATAACTGCATAATGCTTCAGCATTTCCAGGCTATCGGCTTTGCTGCCTGCATTAAACAGCTCAATCACATAGGGGAACACAATATCGTTTTCGTATTGGATATGCTCCGTCACCTCTTTGATGTATTCCTCAAAAAAAGATTCCACCATTTTCA
>JAADJA010000079.1 GCA_013151015.1 Chlorobiota bacterium | reverse complement strand
AAAATAGATGCTATGGGGAATATCCTCTGGGACAGGATCGTGGGGGGCAATATGCTGGACCAGGTATGGACCGGCACGGCCACAAGCGACGGGGGCGTTGTTGCCCTGGGCTGGACAGGCTCCAATGATGGCGATGTGAGCAATTGGTACGGCCTTTACGACATATGGATGGTGAAACTGAACAGCGAAGGCACAATTGTGGCCGACAAGTCCCTTGGTACTTCAAGTTTTGATTGGGGTGTCGCAATAGTTGAAACTAACGATGGGGGATTCCTTTTGGGAGGTGGTTCAGGTATAGGAACTGGAGGAAATATAATTTGTGAGCCATATGGAAGTGACTATTCCGATGCAGTTCTTTTTAAGTTAGATGTGGATTTGAATATTGAATGGCAAAGGTGCTATGGTGGAACTGATGATGATGTTGTTTCGGGAATGCTTGAGGTCGAAGATGGTTATATTCTATTAATTGGAACATATTCAAATGATGGTGATGTGTCTGGATGGCATGGTGGTAGTGATATCTGGGTTGTAAAAATTGATTTTGATGGCAATATTTTATGGCAAAATTGTCTGGGTGGGTCATTTAATGAATCATCTCAAATAATTTTCAGATTAGGCAATGATAATATTATGATAATCGGAAGTACCGAATCCCAAGATGGCGATGTGGTGGGCAACCACTCGCAAAGCGAGTACAGCAACGATATATGGTTAGTGAAACTTAATGGGGAAGGTGATCTGCTTTGGCAGCAATGCATTGGGGGGCTTGGCAATGAAGAGACAAGGTTCGGGGCCATAAAAAAGAGCGATACGGATTTTGTGATAGCTGGACAGTTCAACAAAGGGCCCTCCTTTGATGTGGGCTGCGTGCCCTTTGGCCTTTATGCCGATATGCCCGATGTGTGGCTTTTCGAGGTAAAAGACACCACCACCTTTGTAACGGACTATGAAGCATTTCCTGAAAACAAATTAAAGGTTTATCCCAATCCGGCAAGAGATTATGTTTTGTTCGAGTCGAAGAAAGTCCCTTTTAGCGGTAAAATAACAATAATGGATGTTTTTGGCAAAGAAGTTAAAAGGTTAAAGGTGAAAGCCAAAAAAACAGTTTGGGACACAAGGGAAGTACGCAGCGGTGTTTATTTTTACAGGGTGGAAATTGAAGGGGAAACAGTTTCCGGTAAAATAGTGGTGCAGTAACAAAACCCGTTGGGCCGAAGCAAGCCCGTGCGCCGGTGTCCCGATGGGTTGAAAATAAAAAACAATTAAGCTATGTATGAAATAACTTTTATTATTCAATATGAAATATTTTACCGCTTTTATGGTCGGAAACCGATTGTGTCTAACGACATTATTTTAAAAACTTTGATGGGTTAGGGGATTTCTGACACCTCACCCTCTCCTTAAAATCATTGCCAAAGTTTTCTATATCTGAACCAGGAGAGGGAAGATGTCGGCCAGTATATTTTGCACCTGAAACTTCAAGTCAGCATTTATATGTTCTATCGAATAATTATTTCTGATGTAGCTATCGAAATAAAATTTTATTAGATTGCAGCTTGTCTTTCCTCTTCCTGGGGAGAGGATTAAGGTTTCGGCGTGAGCTCAGTCGAACGGTGAGGGGTAAGTTCTTTATGTAAATTACAACTGAAATAATTGGAATTTAGGTTTTATAACCGAATTTATAAATGGATTGTTTAATTCTAATTTCAGATGAAATGTCGGAACACAATTATTTTTTTAACAGTTTTGTAATTTCCTCTGTTGTTTTTGGATCGCTCGGCCTGGTGGCCGTGGAATCCACTATGTTCCCATCCCTGTCGTAGAGTACGTATCTTGGGATATAGCGTACGTCGAACAATTCATTGTATTCCTTTTTTACTTTTGTATTGGCCCTGTAATGGTCTCCCGTGATCTGAAGTATTTTTATCATATTTATCCATTTTTCGACCCCCCGGTCAGATGAGATATAAACAAAGGCCACATCCTTCCCAGCAAAATAATCCTGCATTTCCAGGGAGAAAGGCATTTCGGCCCGGCAAGGCCCGCACCACGATGCCCAGAAATCGAGGTAAAGCACTTTTCCTTTGTATTGATCAATGATTCCCTGAAAATCGAGATCGGAATATTCTTCTTCGTTCAAATCCTTCAAAAATGCTTTTTCTGGTAGTTTCCGGCTGAGTTCTTCTTTCGTGACCTCATATTTTTTAAGGACATATTCCTTGATTTCAGGTTGAGTTATATATTCTTCGAAAACAGGTTTGTATTTTTCAAAATACTCCAATTTGTAATTACCAAGTTTGGAATAAAACTGACGGGCCAATACCTTTTCCCGGCTTATGCCCGACAAGGTGGAGGTAATCGCTGCCATCATCATTGAATCCGATTCCTGGATATTATTGGGACGAACGGGGAAAACCGAAGCAAGGTACCCGGGATAAATGTCAAAATATCCATTGTACTCATCTGATTTCAGAAATGGATTGGGATAATCGAGCATATTTTTAAAAGCTGCATAAAACCGGGGAGGGACATTTATAGTATCATAAGCGGTTTTGCGATCCCTTTTGCTTTGGATATATAAGAATATATTTATTGCATACTGGAAATCTATTTCTGTCTTTTGATAATCCATAAATGCTTTGCTCAATTCTTTTGATTCGGCAAAATCGTCTAAGAGAGCGTATTGATTTGCTTTATAATCCAAATAAAACTTTTCGTATTCGTCAGCGGTAAGGGAATCGGCAAGTTTCCAGTACTTTGGTGGTGGGTCTTTAAATTCAAGGTATTTGGCCGCAAGGAAATTATTTTCATTGGCTCCTTTGCCTGAATAAACAATTGATTCATCAAATTCTTCCGTATTCAGTGTAATTTTCAGATTATCGCCTGGCGAAAGGAACATGGCGGAAACTTCATTTCCATCGCTAAAGTTTGCTGGTTGTGGATTCTCAATAGTAAAACTTACATGAAATGATCCATCTTCATTAATAGGACTACCATATTTTATATATTCATTTCCATAGGGAGGAAGTATCTGGATAAATGCGGAGTCGCCTGTTGGATTGCTTATGGTTCCACTGATATTTACTTCATTGGGGTTTTGCTTTTGTTGATTGCACGAGACGAAAGAGACAATACCTATCAGAAGAGGGATTGAAATTTGAATGATTGATTTTTTCATGGGGCTGATATTTTGATTCGACGCCAAGATACAAAATAATCCTGATACTTATTTCCCTGTTTTCTTCTTTGTAAGTTTCTGGAAAACCTTCTCAAGGCTTTGTTCCGATTTTTGCATGGAAAGGACTTTCAAATTGTTCTTTACCGCAAATTCAAAAACAAGTGGACGGATATCCTCTGTAACATTGGCCTGCAATATCCAGGAATTTCCCTTTTGCTTATTGGCCTGATGAACGTCCTTAATGGACAAAATTTGCTTTTGCTGGATATTGGAATCGAACTCCACCTCCACAATTTGAATGTTGGAAGAACCTTCAGATAGGTTTTTTGTTGAGTCATCGGCCACGATTTTTCCCTGATCGATAATGATAGCACGGCTACAGATGGCTTCCACCTCCTGCATGATATGTGTGGAGAGCATAACGGTTTTTTCTTTCCCCACATTTTTTATCAGTTCCCTGATTTCTATCAATTGGTTTGGGTCGAGTCCGGAAGTGGGCTCGTCAAGGATAAGCACTTCCGGATCATGGATCAAAGCCTGGGCAAGCCCAACCCTTTGGCGGTAGCCTTTGGAAAGTGCACCGATTTTTTTGTTTTGCTCCTTTTCGATCCCAATTAGATCGATCATCTCCTTTACCCTGGATTTTTTATTGGGGATGGCATAAAGCCCGGCCACAAATTCCAGGTATTCCTTTATGTACAAATCGAGGTACAATGGGTTGTTCTCGGGAAGATAGCCCACTTTTTTGCGCACTTCGATGGATTGCTCAAAAATATCGAAACCGTTTACCGAAACCCTTCCGTCAGAAGGAGGGATAAAGCAAGTGATGATTTTCATCAGGGTTGATTTCCCGGCACCGTTTGGCCCCAACAAACCAACAATTTCCCCGGCCTTAATTTTAAAGCTTACATTATCAAGGGCTTTTTGGCTCCCGTATAACTTGGTTATATTTTCAACAATTATTGACATCCTAATTCAAAGCTTAAATTACTTTCTCGTTATTCTTTTTTCACATAATTTGGGCAAAAAATCATAATATATCTCCCAATAATTTCGCGCCGATGACGCTTTAATAATTTGTTATGTCTTTTTTCTACCATAATATCGCACCTATGGTGCTTATGTTGTTCATATGATTCATGATATTTTTTTTATCCGGCACAACCGTTGCGTGATTATGGTAGATTTATTTATTCCACCAAGTAAAAATTGCCGTAGGTACGAAACGAAGAACACAATAATTAAACATATGTTGATTTCAATAACAAGTTTGTTTTTCATCTGTTTAAAACAATACTATTGACCGAAGATCACTACATTTGGTTTTGTCATAATTCTCGGCTCCCCTTCGAAAAACCCAGGGCAGGCATCGAAAATTCCGCTAAAACCTGTTTTTCATTTATTCTATCCGCACATTTCGCTGCACTCCATACGGGGTTACCAATATTTCGTTCCTTCGGAACTTTTTCACTTTTCACCCTGTTTGTTAAACCTGTTTGCAATGAATGTTTTATCTTATTTCAATTTGGCTATATCCTTGTCAATATCCTCTATAGTTAAGTTGGATATTGGAAGATAAGAGAGTATCAAATTCAAGACGTGACACTCCGGCAATTTGAGCAGCTTTCCCTATTGTAACTTTTTGTAATTTAAATAAACGGATAGCAAGGTAAATCTTAATTCGCTTTTTTAATTCGCTTTCGGTTTCATTAAGTGCAAGTAAAATATCTCCTTGAAAATCAATGTTAATTGTTTGGGTATTCATGATTGTCAAAGCTAAATGTTGATTACAAAGTTACTAAATATCTGTATTATGCTATTCCCAATTTATTTCAAGGCCTTATAAACGAACACTATTTAGAATTTCTTGCCATGGCAATTCTTGTACTTCTTCCCGCTACCACAAGGGCAAGGATCGTTCCGTCCCACTTTCTTTTCCCTTGTAACGGGCTGTGTTACCTGCTCGGCCTGAGTGTCGCTGTGTGCCTCCGAGAGCAAATCGCTCCGTTCGGTCTTGTATTTCGACATATCCGTACGGCGGTGCTGCTGTGCCTGTCGGACATCGGCCTTTGCTCCCGGCAAATGGCATTTCACAAGGAAGGAGTCAATCTCCTTATTGGTTCTTTGCACCATGGATTTGAACAACTCAAAAGATTCGAACTTATAGATCAATAGCGGATCTTTCTGCTCGTAGGTAGCTGTCTGAACAGATTGTTTCAGATCATCCAACTCGCGCAGGTGTTCTTTCCAGGCATTGTCGATCTGGCTGAGCGTGACCCCTTTTTCGATGGCGAGGATCACTTCCTGCCCATCGTTTTCGTTTGCCCTTTTCAAATTGGCAACAACCTGCATTTCCTTTATGCCGTCCGTTATCGGGATGGCGATATTTTCGTATTGGTTGTTCTGGTTTTCAAAAACGTCCTTGATAACAGGCATTGCTTTTTCCCTGATCTGGTCGTTTTTCAGCCTGTAATTTTCATAAACTTTCTCAAATATATTTTCAATGATCGCATCTTTCTTCCCTTCGAGGAAACTTTTTTCATCATAAGGAGGGTCAAAGGCAAACACTTTGAGCATTTCCATCTTGAAGCCTTCAAAGTCCCTTGAATCCTGAAAATCGAGAACCGTTTGTTCGATGGCGTCGTACATCATATTGGAAATGTCGATGGCGAGCCTTTCCCCAAACAAAGCATGTTTCCTTTTTTTGTAGATAACCTCACGTTGGGCATTCATCACATCATCGTATTCCAGGAGTTTTTTACGTATCCCGAAGTTGTTCTCTTCCACTTTCTTTTGTGCCCTTTCGATGGATTTGGTAATCATGGAATGCTGGATAACTTCCCCTTCCTTGATCCCCATCCTGTCCATTATCTTGGCGATACGCTCCGATCCGAACATACGCATCAGGTCGTCTTCGAGGGAGACAAAAAACTGTGAGCTTCCCGGGTCTCCCTGCCTTCCTGCACGTCCGCGGAGCTGCCTGTCAACCCGCCGTGAATCGTGGCGCTCGGTGCCGATGATGGCAAGTCCTCCAGCGTCAACCACGCCCGGCCCCAATTTGATGTCGGTTCCCCTACCGGCCATGTTGGTCGCAATGGTAACAACGCCCGGTTGCCCGGCCTCTTTTACGATGATGGCTTCCCTTTGGTGCAGTTTGGCATTCAGTACATTATGCTTGATATTTCGGCGGGTCAATAGCTTGCTCAGCAATTCAGAGGTTTCAACGGATGTTGTACCGACAAGTACCGGTCTTTTAAGCTTGACCAGTTCGTCGATTTCATTGATGACCGAATTGAATTTTTCACGTTTTGTTTTGAAAACCATGTCCTCACGGTCGTCACGTACAATGGGTTTGTTTGTGGGGATTACCACCACATCCAGTTTGTAAATATCCCAGAGTTCTCCCGCTTCCGTTTCCGCAGTACCTGTCATTCCAGCTAGTTTTTTGTACATCCTGAAATAGTTCTGCAAGGTAATGGTGGCATAGGTTTGGGTTGCAGCTTCCACTTTCACGTTTTCTTTTGCCTCGATGGCCTGGTGCAATCCGTCAGAGTACCTTCGCCCTTCCATGATACGCCCCGTTTGCTCGTCCACGATCTTTATTTTGTTGTCCATGATCACATATTCCACATCCTTTTCGAACATACAATAGGCTTTCAGCAATTGGTTGACGGTATGGACCCTTTCTGACTTTATGGAATAATCCCGGAGGATTTCACTTTTCCTGTTTATCTTCTTTTTCTCGGGCAGATCGGATTTTTCAAGTTCGGCAATTTCTGCTCCCACATCGGGCAAAACATAAAAATTCTCTTCCCCGGCCAGATCATTGATAAGGTTGATCCCCTTTTCTGTCAGGTCAACTGAATTGGTTTTTTCATCGATAACAAAAAAGAGGGGCTCGGTAATAATGTGCATATGCTTTTCCTGCTCCTGCATATAGAAGTTCTCGGTCTTTTGCATCAGGGCGCGCATCCCTTCTTCACTGAGGAACTTAATGAGAGCTTTGTTTTTGGGAAGGCCTTTGAAAGCGCGTAGAAGTTGTTCGGCCCCTTTTTTCTCGTTATCGGGATTTGATTTATCGGCAAGTAGTTTTTTCGCTTCGGCCAAAAACTTTGTCACCAAGTTTTTCTGTGCACTGTGAAGCTGCTGCACTTTGGGCTTAAACTCATCAAATTCCTGTGTGTCCCCTTTTGGTGTTGGACCTGAAATGATAAGTGGTGTCCGTGCATCATCGATCAGGACGGAGTCAACCTCATCCACGATGGTGTAATTGTGTGGCCTCTGGACAAGTTCATCGGGGAAAGCGGTCATGTTGTCACGGAGGTAATCAAAACCGAATTCGTTGTTCGTCCCGTAAGTGACATCCGCCAGATATGCATCCCTTCTCGGTTGGGAATTGGGTTGGTGTTTGTCGATGCAATCCACCTTTAAACCATGAAATTCGAAAAGAAGGCCCATCCATTCCGAGTCACGTTTTGCAAGGTAATCGTTCACGGTAACGATGTGCACGCCTTTGCCCGGTAGTGCGTTGAGATACACCGGAAGTGTTGCCACCAGCGTTTTCCCTTCACCTGTAGCCATCTCAGCAATTTTCCCTTGATGAAGGATAGTGCCACCAACAAGCTGGACATCATAATGCACCATGTCCCACTTGATGAGGTTTCCTCCGGCTTCCCATTCGTTGTTGTAAAGGGCTTTGTCGCCCTTGATATTGATATGGTTGTACTTTGCGGCCAGTTCCCGGTCACGGTCATTCGCAGTGACTTCCACAACTTTGTTTTCCTTAAAACGAAGGGCTGTTTCCTTTATCACCGAAAAAGCTTCGGGAAGGATTTCGTCCAGCATTTCCTGGGTGTTGTCGTATATTTGCTTTTCCAGTGTGTCGGCTTTTTTCCAGAGTTTTTCCTTTTCGTTCACATCCATTTCAGGATTGTCGGAAATCTGTTGTTTTATTTCCTCTATCTCCCTTTCTTCATCTGCAATATTATCGGCGATCCGTTTTTTGAATTCCCCCGTTTTTGCACGTAATTCATCATTGTCCAAGGTTTTGATGTGCTCGTATGCCTCGTGGATTGTTTTCTGGATAGGTGCTGTGGATTTTATGTCGCGATCTGATTTCGATCCTAAAAGTTTACTAAAAAAATTTGCCATTATCTTTGATATTTTTCAATTCATTTTAAGAAAGACCTGCTCTCAATAATTATTCCCAAGCTTACATGGCCAAATACATGACATGAAGTCATATATCCCGGAACAAGTTGATGTTGACAGGACTTTGTCACAAGTTGGTGCTGTTGAGGCTGCCACAAGTTGGTGTTGTTGCGCCTGCCACAAGTTGGTGCTGTCACCAACTTGAACAATACTGACATTGTAATCCCATTGCAAAACTACTTTATTATTTTTAATTATTGTATGGTTATTAATACAGTTCTTTATTATTAAACTTGTTGGTGACAATACCAACAGGATGCAAGGTATATTGTCTTTAAACTTGCTTGCAACTACACCAACAAGGTGCAAGCTTGAATTATTCTTTCTTTGTGCTCTCCTTGATCATTCGTTGAAAAGTATCCTCGATAATCTCGCTTGGCTTGTAGGCCGGGTATTGCACGATTTTCCCATTGCTGTCGATCAGGACGAATACCGGGAATGTTTTCACCCCGTAATCGTACAAAAGTTGATAATCGTCACCATTGTAAAGAAATGTCCATGGATATTTTTTTTCGTTAACGAACTTGTTAATGACTACCGTGTCCTGATCGAGGGAGACGGTCACAAAATCAATCCGGTCCTTGTATTTTTCATAGAGTTTTTGCATCAATTCCATTTCGGCTATGCAGGCATAACTCCATGTTGTCATAAAACTCAGGTAAACAGGTTTGCTGTTTTGTTCCGGGAAATTGAACATTTCCCCGTTAAGTTGTGGGAGCGAAAACGCGGGAGTTGGTGTTCCCGGCTGGAGTTTTTCAAGTGAACGGATGAGATTGCCCGCTATCAATCGATGTTCGGGAAATTTGCTTTCCGCTTTTGCCTGTTCCAAAATATTCAGAATGCTTTTTTTGGAATAATCGGGGGAATGGTACAATTCCGTAATCCCATTGAACAGTACCAGCTCACGGATGACTTCATTTCGTAATAAGGTATCCTTTCCCAGGGAATCTATCAACGCACTGAAACTGTTTTGATAATTGATGGTGGACAATAAATCCGCACGCTTGATTTCCCGACTCCCCGATGTGAGGAACTTGCTGAAGAACTGGTTGAAGAAATACATATATTCGATATTCTGGTACAATACCGGTTGTTTGTAAAAATATTCCCCAAAAAGTTTTGCCTGTCTTGTTGGCATGGCAGCAAGGTAAACCGAGGCCATTTTATACCGCATATAATCCTGGAAATAATTGTTTTTCACATTCCCGTATTTTTCTTGCAAAGAATCCCTGAAATCCTGGATAAGGTCTTTTTTCCTCCTTTTGTAAACCTCTTCAAAATGATCGTTGATAAATTGATTATAGCTTTTGTTGAAATCAGAGATGAGGCGGTTCAAGTTGTTTTTACCTGAAGTGATGATGCAATTCAACAACTCCTTTTTATAATATGGCCTGAAATTTCCCTGGAAGGAGATACTATCGGCAGTGATTTCGTAATTTTCCCCGGGCTCAAGATAAAGCTCAATGTTGAAATACTCAATATCAAGACGGGTGTAAATCGTTTCGGTCAAATCGAGGGTCATGGAAAAGTTCCCGTTGGGATCGATAAATTGCTGCGCAATAACGGTGTCGAGATAAGTAACCTGATCGGTATAGGCAATTATCCTGATTTCCTTGTTCCCCGCTCCGGGGATATTCCCGATAACCTGGGTTTCCGTGGCAGCTAAGGTGCTTACAGCAAACAGGAATAAGAATGATAATAAAACTCGGGACATATTTTTTTTATTGGCAATCAAACGGGCATCGCTTGAAAATATTGGATATTCCTTATTGCTCTTTTTTAAACGTTGATAGATCAATGGCGTTGGGAATAAAATTGTTTACATCGCCTCCCACTTGAAAAACGGATCGGACGATGGAAGAATTAAGCGGCGTATGTTCCATTTCGGAGAGGAGAAAAACGGTTTCGATTTCATGCGTCCGGTCCAGTTGTTTGTTGATCTGTCCAATACTCCTTTCAAATTCAAAATCGGCGGAAGTCCTTAAGCCCCTTAAAATAAAACGCGCTCCTATCTCTTTACAGAAATCCACGGTAAGGCCTTGATATTTCATTACTTTGATATTTGAATGGCCTTGGAAAGTTTTTTTGATCCACTGGATTCTTTGTTCCAGGGGGAAAAAACCTTGCTTTTCGGCATTGATCCCGATGGCAACAATTAACTCATCAAATAGAGGAGCAGCCCTGAGGACAATGGATTCATGCCCTTTGGTAATGGGGTCGAACGAACCGGGGAATACGGCGATTTTCTTCATTTCAGTTTCATGTTAATTCTGTTCCATATTAATATTAAAGCAAAATTAGGTAAAAAATGTGAAGGGCTTTTTTTATGAAGGGGAGTGAAGGGATTAAGTTAGGATAGTTTTGTAATTTTTAATACTTCGGTAAATTTTTTCTCGCGCAACGCCGCAAAGATCGCAACGTTTTGATTTACAACAATGTGCTTAACAAATGTGCCAAATTGCAAACACATAGCAATCAATAAGGTGTAATTATTTACCGAACTGTTGTAATTTCAATACTGATTAAATTTATTTAAAATCCACATAAGGGCAAAGCTGCAAAATATTTGTAACCTCAATTTGTGATTTAGCTACAAATATTGAAGTACCCTGCCCCTGATGAAAAGCTGCGATTATTTAATCTGGGACTATTTATAACATACTATTCGTTTCCGAACCTCTTCAAATCACCTTTTCTAAAAGTCCATTCGGGTGTTCTTAGTATATCGCCAAAATTGCTTGGATACCAGGGGCTGATTTTGCTATTGTTCGGATTTTTCAGGATTTGGATTTCCTGTGCTGGCATATAGCTTTGCGCTAGTAGGAAGAACTTCTTTTGTGTTATTGGGTTTATTGCCATATCAACAACGATTACTGCATGGCCGGGTGAACCTCCCTGGATAAAAACGTCCCCGATTTTCAAATCATCAATATCAACGGACTTGAGTTCTTTTGAAAGTGAGAGGGTTCCGGCATACATGAATATGGTTTCCAGATAATCCCAGAAATCTTTATAGGTATTGGAAGGTGATGCACCATCACTCCAATAGGATTTGTTCCCTTTCACAACAATCCTTTTTCCTTGCATCCATTCCGTGTAATTCACTCGGAAACCATTTGTAAAATTAAAGTGGATTTTGTCAAATTGTTTTTGTTCCCATAAATATTCAGCCCACAACCTCATAACGGCATCCGCACATTGGTGCAGGTCTTTATTCCCAATTTCCAGATCAACTACTGCTACATAAACCCCATGATTTGGTTTGGCTTTTCCATCATAACATTTCACTTTTGAGCCATCAGGTTTTAAGGGCAATTCCCTTAAAAAGCTTGTAAAAGTATTTTCAGATGCAGTCGTTCGCTCAAATCCGTCCGGTGGTTTAAACCGGGTAGAAACATTTTTCTCATTAGGAACAATCAGGCTTTTATTTTGCTGAACTGAATGCGGGAAATTATGGGCTATCCTTTCAAGGGATGATGCTTCTTGTTTGTCGGTTTTTGGATTACAAGCCAGCATTAATAGCAGGAAGATAAGGCCTATGTTTTTTTATGTATCATTAAAAATCCAAACTCAAACTAAAATAGAACACGGTACCGGGCTGTACCCTGTAATCTTCAACGCCCCAAGCCAGGTCGGCACGGATGAAATAACCCAACAAACGGGTTCGGGCACCAAAGCCAAAACCACCTACGATCGGGTCTTTCTGCACCTTCACGGTTATGTTCAGGGGAGCTTGCTCGATATGGTTGGTGTAAAGGAAGTTTTCGTCGGAATAGGGGTGGAGGCCGGTCCAGGCAGTCCCCACGTCACCAAACCCAACAACCTGGAAGTTGTTCAGGAAATCGGATTTAATCGGATGGTTGGCGAAATACCGGAAAACCGGAAAGCGCAATTCACTGTTCAGCACCGCAAAGCTGTTCCCGTTTCGGATGTTCTGGTTGAAGCCCCGAAGATTGGTGGCAAGGGTCTGATAAGCATAATTTTGATCAAAATCAATGGGTGTGCTCAGATTGAATTTTGGGAACAACCAATTATCCACCCCGCCCATATAATAAATGAGTTTATTGTTACCGAACGAAGTGCTCATCGCAAAACGGTTTGCCCAGATAAACGAGCGGCTGATGCGTTGATAATTCCTGAAATCGGCGCCCAGCACTACAAGGTTTTCCCCACGTTTTTCCACCCTTTCATAATACTCCCCGAAAATCTTAAATCGTGTTCCATAAAAAAGGTTGATGCCGAGGCTTCGGGTATTGTCGTAAACCAGTTCCCCTTTTAATCCGGCCCAATTTCGGTAAACGTTGGGGTGGGCAAGGTTCACCGCATCCGTTGAAAGGAAAACACCCATGTCGTTACGGAAACTTGCCGTCCCCTTCACCGCAAGTATGGGGCTGAACGGCCATTTGATAACATAAAAGACTTCATGGGAGTAAACCCTGATAAGGCTCACATTTGTAAAGTTTTCGATGGATTGCCTATGGAAAATGATTTCCTTGTCGAGACGTTTTTTTAAGTTGGCATAACTGAACAGGTATTCATTGTTGGCAAGGTTCAGGTTGAGCCTAACTCCTCCCGTTATCCTGTAATCCTCCAGCAAATCGGTAACACCGACCTTTATCAGGGCATTGAAACCAGGGTTGAGGTAAATGGGCGAATTTCCCCCCGTGAAAGGTTGATAGGTTTGGTTCAGATAGGAAAAGTCGATTTGTGTGACCAAATCCGTGAGGAAATATTCCACATCGTAATTCCTCCGTTTAGGTGGACCTTTTTTGTTACCGGAAAGGGGTTTGCCCTTTATGTCGAATATCTGTTTGATTTTCGTGGAATCAATAACACCGGGCGTATCAAAAGTATAATTGTTGATGTCGATTTTTGAATCCTTCGGCAAGGTATCGGCGGCAATAATTTCATCTACGGCCTCGCTTTGCCGTACTGTGGAAAAGCCCCTTGACTTCTTTTTTGGTTTTTCCTTTCCTGTTTCCACATAGCGCGAATCCCCGCTTTTCTCCAAATCGCCAAATACATTGATCAGGTTTTGCATATAGGACGTATTGCCCAGTTTTAGCCGGGGCAGTGCCCTGGGCATTTCCTGGTCGAAAATCTGCATTTTGTATTTCTGGTCCTTATAGATGATCTGACCATATTTCCCAATCATCGGGACAACGTCCTGTTCAAGGATATTCCTTGAATAATCCGTAACTGCATAGGAGTTCGTGAAATGCCGGTAGTGGGTCGTGGTGTCAATATAGCTGATGGCACTGTCGAAACGGCCAAGGTAGCGGTTGTAAATCCCGTTTGCATCGCTCAGGAAAGTGATATAATTGTTTTCGTATTCCATGGCCTGTATTTCGTTGGCAAGCGGTGTTTTGGTCACCCGGCGAAGCACATTGTCGCGTTCCAGGTATTTGTACAAAAACAGATCGTACCTTTTTTGCCGTTCTTCGGCTTCCGGGTCAAATTTCCTTTCAAAACGGATGGTGTCGTTCATCCGGTTTGAACTGAAAATAATTTGTTCCGAATTATGGATAAAGCGTGGATAAAGATCATCGTAGGCATCCTTGGTAACCTGGAAATAGGAATTAGAGCCAATATCGTAAACGAAAATATCCGACTGCCCCCTTTGCACCGCCGACATCACCATGCTCCTTCCATCATCGGAATAGGCAAAATCCAGTACTTTCTCAAACTGGAACAGGATCACCTCTTCGGGCTTGCGCTCACCCATCCTGTAATAATAGAGGTAAACCTCGCCTTTATGTTCGATTATCACGGACAGAATCTGACCTGTGGGATGCCAGGCGAAAAGCGGATAGGAATAATCCACTTTGTCATCAAGGCGGAATCCGTCCTTCATCATTTTCTTTGTTTTGCCCGTGTTCAGGTCACGCAGGAAAACCCTGTACTGTCCTGCCCTGTTGGTGGAATAAACCGCATAATTCCCATCGGGGCTCAGCTTTAACTTACTGTAAACCGTGTTTCTTTTTGTCTTTTTCAGCAGTGATTCTTCGGGCAAGCTCAGTTCGCTGTCCATTTGTTTATAACGTTGCCCGTAATAAGCAAGGCAATCGTTCATCAGGTTTTTGAACGAAATCCCAAGAATGTACAAAAAACCACTTTCCAGTTTCCGGCTTACCTTGGCCATATAAATGATATTGGAAATAGTGGCATCGCCGTATTTTTCGGCAATGAACCGCCAAAAGGCATGTCCGGCATAGGTGGCCTCTTCCCCGGTCAACTGGTTGAACTTTTTATATTTCCCCGTGATGATCCCGTCTTTCACCCGGTTGTCGATTTCTGCGCTCCAATCTTCTGAAATGTACGACACCAGCCCTTTCATATACCAATCTGGAAAGGGGAACAAGGAAGTGTTTTTTATTTGCGAACCCACGGAAGTGCCGTAAAGCAATTGGTTCACCATGGTTTGGGCAAGGCCTGCCCGGATTTGTTTGTCGAAATTGCGGTGGTTGCCATCAAAATAGAGGAACACCTTTTTCCCAATGATATGGGTAATGCCCCCGGTATTGTACTGCTCATCGCTTAGAAGTCCGATATTGCTTTGTTTGAGGTCGGTGAGGTTATTGAAAATAATGAACTTTACCCTGTCGTTAAAACCCGTTTCCAGTTTGTCCTCAATGTCCTCGATATTCTCCTTCACATATTTTGCCGTGTATTGCGCAAGCTCCTTTCCCCCAAGGTAAAAGTAAATATCGTAATCGGGGTATTTGTAAAAAGTCCATTGGAACTCTTTGTATTGTACCCTGTTTTTCCCAAAACTCATTTGCGACCCATTGTAAAACTGTGCATTGGAAACAGCGGGGAATACCATCATGCCGGCAACCATTAGAAGCAGCACCTTTAGTACTTTACGCATTATTTGAGTATTGACATTCCGCATAGGCCAAGCAATGAAAAAAAGGAGTGCTAAATTAACAATATTTTCCGATTGGATATTGTGGAATGGGGAAAAATGATTTTGAGATGGCTCACTTTTTATATTAATGGAAGCTTTGCAAATGACAGCGATGGAGCATGCTCCATTGCTGCCTGTGAATGCTTATACTATTTAATCCAGCTTCAAAACGGCCATAAATGCTTTTTGAGGGACTTCCACATTGCCCACCTGCCGCATCCGTTTTTTCCCTTTTTTCTGTTTTTCAAGCAATTTCCTTTTTCGGGTAATGTCGCCGCCATAACATTTTGCGGTCACATCTTTCCGAAGGGCTTTTACGGTTTCCCGGGAAATGATTTTTGTGCCGATAGCTCCCTGAATGGCTACGTCAAACTGCTGGCGGGGGATGAGTTCTTTTAGCTTGGCGCACATTTTACGGCCAAAGTCATAGGCATTGTCGTTATGGATCAAAGTGGAGAGGGCGTCCACTTTTTCTCCGTTCAGCAAAATATCGAGCTTCACAAGTTTCGCCGGTTTGTAATCTGATAAGTAATAATCGAAAGAGGCATATCCCTTTGAAATGCTTTTCAGCTTGTCGTAAAACCCAAAAACGATTTCGCTCAGGGGCATATCGAAAGAAAGTTCCACCCTGTCGGTACCAATATAAACCTGGTTGGTGAGCGTCCCCCTTTTGTCGATACAAAGTTTCATTATACTGCCCACATAGTCGGAGCGGGAAATGATCTGTGCCTTTATATAAGGTTCTTCCACATGGGAAATGTATTTTTGCTCGGGCATCCCCGAAGGGTTGTGCACTTCCACGATTTCCCCTTTGTGGGTCACAACATTAAAGGAAACGTTGGGGACGGTAGTGATCACGGTCATGTCAAATTCCCTGTCCAGGCGTTCCTGTATGATTTCCATGTGCAACAATCCAAGGAATCCACAGCGAAACCCGAAGCCCAGCGCAGCCGAGGATTCCGGTTCAAAGGTGAGGGAGGCATCGTTCAGTTGCAATTTTTCGATGGAATAACGCAATTCTTCATAATCATCCGGGTCGATGGGATAAATCCCCGCAAACACCATGGGCTTCACATTTTCAAAGCCATCAATGATATTCTCACAGGGATTTTCCACATGGGTAATGGTATCGCCAACTTTTACTTCGGCAGAAGTCTTGATCCCTGAAATGATGTAGCCGACATCGCCTGCCATCAGTTTACCGCGCGGTTCCATTTTTAACCGTAATACGCCTATTTCATCCGCATTGTATTCTTTTTCGGTGGCAACAAATTTCACAAAGTCCTTCTTGTGGATTGTTCCGTTAACAATCTTAAAATAAGCGATGATCCCCCGGTAGGAATTAAATACGGAGTCAAAAATGAGAGCTTGTAGCGGGGCATTTACATCCCCTTTTGGCGGAGGGATTTTGGCGATGATTTCATCCAGGATTTTATCGACCCCGTAACCGGTCTTTCCACTCGCTTCAACAATATCGTCCCGTTCACAACCGATCAAATCCACGATCTGGTCTTTCACTTCCTCGGGCATGGCCGCCTCCAGATCCACTTTGTTCAGGACAGGGATAATTTCGAGGTCGTTTTCAATGGCAAGGTATAGGTTGGAGATAGTCTGGGCCTGTATTCCCTGCGAGGCATCCACGATAAGCAAAGCCCCTTCACAGGCTGCAATGGAACGGGAAACTTCGTACGAAAAGTCCACATGGCCGGGCGTATCTATTAAATTCAGGACAAAGGTTTCCCCTTCGTGTTCGTAATCCATTTGGATGGCATGGCTTTTAATGGTGATCCCGCGCTCGCGTTCCAGTTCCATGTCATCCAGTACCTGCTCCTGTGCATCACGTTCCGAAACGGTATCGGTGAATTCGAGCAATCTGTCGGCAAGGGTGCTCTTGCCATGGTCTATATGGGCTATTATGCAAAAGTTCCGTATGTTTTTCATTGGTGCAAAAGTAGTGATATTTTGGATTGGGGAAAGAAGATTTTGAGGGACAAGATTATTGGAAGCAAGACCTGGAGAAGCAAGATTATTGGAAGCAAGATTTAGAAATGCAATTTGTGGTAATCAAAGATTTGCCCATCGGTGAAGAGCTTTATTTTTTTTGCGATGCGGATAAAAACCTGCAAATCTTTTATGGCAAGCCAACGGATGGCATCTTTGCTCCCTCGTGAGGCATCGGCTAGGACGAGGAGGAAATTGAATTTATATTTCTCTAACCAGGCAATTGCTTTTTGGTCATTGACAACGGCCATATCGAAAGCGGCAAAATGTGGGAACCTGTTTTTTAACAACCATTGGTTGGCCTCTTCGCTTCCCCTGATGGCTTTTGCCAAAGCTGCAAGTTCAGGGTAGCCATTGTTCAGGAGCCATGTGAATATTTTGTCGTTGCCATCAATGGCTTCTCCAAAAGCAACCAATATTTTTATGGGATATTTAATCATAAATGAATAACAAAGGTATAAGGAATTGCTTTAAATTGATATATCCGGGAGTAAAATTTCTTAGCCACAAAAAAAGGCCTCTGTCTTATGACAGAGACCTAACCCAAAAGCCATGAAAAAAAAGCTCTTTTCTTTATGACAAAGCACTTACCTGTTTCGATAACTTCGATTTCAGGTTTGCAGCCTTGTTCTTATGTATAATTCCTCTTTTTGCGAGTTTGTCAATGGTCGATGACATTCCGGACAACTTATCAGCAGCTTCCTTTTTGTCGGTGATCAAACGAAATGCTTTAAGCGCATTTCTCATCGTACGTGCATAATACTTATTGTGTACTCTTCTTTTTTCGTTTTGACGAATTCTCTTTATTGCTGAAATATGATTAGCCATATCCTATTGTTTGTTAAATTCAATTTTTGATTTAAGGGCTGCAAAAGTAAATATTTTTTTTATAATCCAAGAAATAATTTAATTTTTATTTTTTTAGCTGATGGGACTTGGTCTTGAAAGCATATTCAGGGTTTAACAGTAAAAGCATTATTGCAAAAGGCCGCAACTACCCCTTTAACAATATTTAACAACGAAGATTTGCCCTTGTGCAATCCGAATACTTAATTTTGCGTTCGCTTTAAAATTTTAAAATCATGATGCAAACGGATATTAAAGAACTGAACGAACGGATTCAAAAGGAAAGTGCTTTTGTTGATATTATCAGCATGGAAATGGGCAAGGTAATTATTGGCCAGAAGCATATGGTGGAACGCCTTATGATTGGCCTGTTGGCAAATGGCCATATCCTGCTGGAAGGTGTTCCCGGATTGGCAAAAACACTTGCCATTACTTCCCTTGCAAAAGCCATTGACGCAAAATTTGCAAGGATACAGTTTACGCCCGACCTTTTGCCTGCCGACCTTTTAGGGACAATGATCTATTCCCAGAAAAAAGAGGAATTTATTGTGCGGAAAGGCCCCATCTTCGCCAACTTTATTTTGGCAGATGAGATAAACCGTTCCCCGGCAAAAGTCCAGAGCGCACTTTTGGAGGCCATGCAGGAAAAACAGATCACTATTGGTGAAAACACCTATCCGCTGGAAGAACCTTTCCTGGTTCTTGCCACGCAAAACCCCATTGAGCAGGAAGGGACTTATCCCTTGCCCGAAGCCCAGATTGACCGTTTTATGTTGAAAGTCGTTATTGATTACCCGAAAAAGGAAGAAGAAAAAATCATCCTCAGGCAAAACATCACCAGTTCGTTTGCGACCACGAACAAAGTATTGAAGACAGATGATATCCTGAAAGCAAGGAGCGTTGTGAGGGAAGTTTACCTTGATGAGAAAATCGAGAACTACATTACCGATATCGTTTTTGCTTCGCGCTATCCTGCAAAATACAAGTTGTCGAAATTCGAGGGCCTTATTAATTATGGTGCTTCGCCACGGGCAAGTATAAACCTGGCACTGGCATCCAAGGCATATGCTTTTATCAAACGCCGGGGCTATGTAATCCCCGAGGATATACGTGCGGTTGCACATGATGTGATGCGTCACCGGATTGGCCTTACCTACGAAGCCGAAGCCGAAAACATTACGCCCGAAGATATTGTCAACGAAATCCTGAACACGGTTGAAGTACCCTAAACCTTTTGGTATCTTATTTCTAATCCTGTACGGATGGGAGTGTATTATTTGGCAAAAAAACACAAAATTCAAAAAACAAATAATTTCCAATGAAAAATAATCAAGAATCAAAACAGGTTTCGCATTTATTATTTGAAAATCTGGCATTTATCCATCAGGAATGCCGGACGGGTTTGAAATTTATAATTTGTTCTTTGTCTTTTCTGATTTATTCAGGTTGATTCATCGGTGGCGACCTAAAAGCTTGAAAAGAATACGATTGATAAAGTAGATTTACGAATTTTCAATGGACACAAAGGAGATATTCAAAAAGGTACGGAAGATTGAGATCAAGACAAAAGGATTGTCGAACCAGATCTTTTCGGGGCACTACCACAGTACTTTTAAAGGGAGGGGAATGGCCTTCAGTGAAGTGCGCGAGTACCAGTATGGCGACGACATCCGGAATATTGACTGGAACGTGACCGCCCGTTTCAACCATCCCTTTGTGAAAATCTTTGAAGAAGAGCGTGAACTTACGGTCATGCTGTTGATTGATGTGAGCGGCTCCAATGAATTCGGGACTCAGAAAGAACTGAAAGAGGAGCAAATGACGGAAATTGCCGCAGTGATCGCTTTTTCGGCCATACACAACAACGATAAAGTGGGCGTGATTTTTTTCAGTGATAAAATCGAAAAATTTATCCCTCCCAAAAAAGGGACTTCCCATATCTTGAGGATCATCCGTGAGCTGGTGGATTTTAAACCGGAAAGCCAGAAAACAGATATTGCCGAAGGTTTGCGCTACCTCACCAATGTGATCAAGAAAAAATGCACCGCTTTTGTTATTTCCGATTTTATCGACAGCGGTTTTGACAATGCCATAAAAATTGCCGGGAACAAACACGACCTTGTGGCTCTCAGGATTTATGACAAACGGGAACTGGAGCTTCCAAATATTGGCCTCGCCAAAGTATATAATAAGGAGAGCGGGAAAAGCACCTGGATCGATACAAGCAGCAGAAAAGTAAGGGAACAATATAAGAAATGGTGGAACGAACATGAAAATTACCTGAGGAACATTTTCTTGAAAAGTGGTGTGGATGTGGCCCATTTTAGCACGGGCGAGGATTATGTAAGGCCTTTGGTGAATTTATTTAAGAAACGGGAAGCAAGGGTTTAAGGATGAAGGTTAAGAGTTAGAGGTTAAAAGTTAAAAAAATATACAAAATTAACGCATAACGCATAACACATAACGCATAACAATAAACAATGAAGTTTTTGTATCACATAGCGGTTTTTTTGATCATGTTGTTCTGGCAAATGGTGGCCAATGGGCAAGTGGATGCAACGGCACGGCTTGATACCAATGCAATATTAGTGGGCGACCAGCTTCATTTGGACATGGAAATCAATTTTCCGGCAGATTATACAATTCACTGGCCCGAATACAATGATACGGTTATTTCGAAAATCGAGGTTCTTGGTAAATCTGCGGTGGATACGGTTCTTTCTGAAGATAAATCCAGGCTCTCATTAAAACAGAGGTTGCTCATCACCTGCTTTGATTCCGGTTATTATGCCATTCCACCAGTGCACTTTATATATACAGTCCCCAACGATACAGTCAGGCACTTTGAAGAGACCGATGCCATGCTTTTACAGGTTTCCACGATTGCAGTTGATACAACACAGGCGATTAAGGATATCCGGGCACCTTTGGCCGCACCCGTTACTTTCAAAGAAATGCTTCCTTATCTGTTGATTGGGCTGGCCGTTTTGATAATTGCGGCATTGCTTATCTATTATTTGAGGAAAAGGAAGAAAGAAGAACCGGTTTTCCGGTCACCACCAAAACCCAAACTGCCTCCCCAGCAAATTGCGCTCACGGCCCTTGATGATCTGAGGTTGAAAAAGTTGTGGCAAAGTGGCCAGGTAAAAGATTACCATACCGAGCTTACCGATATTGTGCGTAATTACCTCGAAGGGAAATTTGATATAAACGCCATGGAAATGACCACGGATGAAATTATGGAATCCCTCAAAATTATACAGGTGAATGCACAGGCGAAAGATAAAATAAGAAAGGTTTTCCAATTGGCTGATCTGGTGAAGTTTGCAAAACAACAGCCCCTTCCACTTGAGCATGATGCCAGTTTGAACAATGCTGTTGATTTTGTGAAAGAAAGCATGCACCTTAATACTGCAAGACCAGCAGTTGAGGTAGGGAAAAAGGAAGTTGCTTTACCAATTGGGGATAAAGTTGAAGATAAAAAAGATGAGGTTCCCAATGAATTGGGGGAATCCAGTAAAACAGAAAACAAACAGACGGAATAGCGATGTTTAACAATTATGAATTTGCGGACCCGGGGTTTTTATACCTGTTGATTATTGTCCCGATATTGGGCATATGGTACTGGTATAAACATACACGCGATCAGGCCGACTTGCAGGTTTCGGAGACCAAGGCATTCGAGTCCGGTTCGTGGAGCTTGAAACAGTTTCTGTATTTCGGGCTTTATCTTTTCCGTGTGGCGGCCATCGCTTTGCTTATCATTGCACTGGCCCGGCCGCAGACCCATATGCGCCGTCAGGATGTGACCATCGAAGGGATCGACATTGTGATTGCCCTTGATGTTTCGGGAAGCATGCTCGCAATGGATTTGAAACCCGACCGCCTTGAGGCCGCCAAAGAAGTGGCAAAGGAATTTATCTCTGGAAGGGACAATGACCGTTTCGGCCTGGTGATTTTTAGTGGCGAAAGTTTTACGCAATGTCCGTTGACGACAGACCACAGGGTAGTGAAGAACCTGTTCGATGAAGTAAAAAGCGGGATGATCGAAGACGGGACTGCCATTGGCGACGGCCTGGCAACAGCCGTTAGCCGTTTGAAGGAAAGCAAGGCCGTGAGCAAGGTCATTATTTTGCTTACCGATGGGGTGAACAACCAGGGTTCCGTGGATCCTTTGTCAGCTGCCGAAATTGCAAAAGTATATGGTGTGAGGATTTATACGATTGGGGTCGGCACCATGGGAAAAGCGCCCTACCCGATGCAAACCCCTTTTGGCGTACAAACGCAATATGTGGACGTTAAAATTGACGAGCAGTTGTTGCAACAGGTTGCCGAAATGACCGATGGAAGGTATTTCAGGGCCACGAGCAACAAAAAACTGAGGGAGATTTACCGGGAAATAGACAAACTCGAAAAATCGAAAATCGACGTAGCGGAAATAGAAAGGACCAAGGAAGAGTTTTTCCCCTTTGCCCTGATTGCGTTTATTTTGATTGGATTGGAAATAATATTTAGGAATACAGTGTTTCGATCGGTGCCGTAAACTGGTACTGGTACGTAGAGAAGCACGGCCGTGCTTCTCTACATTCCAAATCAGTTTACACATTAAATGGATATAAAATTTAAAATTAGAAATAGATAATGCTCCAGTTTGAACATACGGCTTTTTTATATGCTTTGGTATTGATACCATTGATGGCAATTGTATTTATGCTGATGCTCACCTGGCGGAGGAAAAAACTTGCTGCTTTTGGTGAATGGTCTGTGATAAAGCGTTTGATGCCGGCAATCTCAATTCCCAGGATGGTCATTAAATTTGTATTGATGATGTTTGGTTTTGCGTTTCTGATCCTGGGCCTGGCAAACTTACAGGTTGGCTCAAAATTGATGGAGGGCGAACGTAAAGGGATCGACATGATGATTTGCCTCGATGTTTCCAATAGCATGTTGGCAGAAGACATCAAGCCCAATCGCCTGGAACGTTCAAAACAGGCCATCTCAAAATTAATCGACAAATTGGGAGGCGACCGTATTGGGATTATCGTTTTTGCCGGAAAGGCTTATACACAACTTCCCATAACCACGGATTATGCGGCAGCAAAATTGTTTTTGAACACCATCGATACGAAAGTAGTACCAACACAGGGAACGGCCATTGGCGAAGCAATTGAGCTGGCCAAGAGTTCTTTCACCGATGATACGCACAGCAAGGCCATTGTGGTGATTACCGATGGCGAAAACCATGAGGATGACGCAATCGAAGCCGCAAAAGATGCCACGAAAAAGGGAATCAATGTGTTTACGATTGGAATGGGGTTACCGGATGGCGCACCTATTCCCGAGTACAATTCCTATGGAAGACGGACGGGTTATAAAAAAGACAGACAGGGCACAACCATCATCACCAAGTTGAACGAAAACATGTTACAGCAAATTGCCGATGCCGGAAACGGTGTGTATGTCAGGGCGAATAATTCACGTGCCGGCTTGAGCAAAGTTTTGGAAGAAATCAATAAATTGGAAAAAACGGAGTTTGAGAGTAAAATGTATTCCGATTACGAAGACCGCTTCCAGTATTTTATCGGGGCAGCGCTCCTGTTTTTCCTCATCGAACTTTTTATTTTTGAGCGGAAAAGCAAATGGTTTAGTAAATTTGATTTATTTAAGCAAAAATGAGATTTGTCATATTAAATATTGTCCTGTTGTTATCTGTTGGGCTTTTTGCCCAAAAGGAGAACAAGTATATCCGTAAAGGGAACAAGCTTTATGCAGAGGAAAATTACAAGGATGCCGAAGTGGATTATATGAAGGCCCTGGAGGAAAACCCAGGTTCCAACAAGGGGCAATTCAACCTTGGTGATGCGCTTTACAAACAGGAAAGTTACGAAGATGCCGCTAAGATTTTCAATAACCAGGCCGAATTGCTTTCTGAAAAACAGGAACGTTCGGAGGCTTATTATAATCTTGGGAATTCATTGCTTAAAGCGAAAAAATATCCTGAAAGCATCGAGGCTTACAAAAAAGCTTTGAGGAACGATCCAAAGAACATGGATGCCAAATACAATATGGAATACGCCAAAAAGAAGTTGGAACAGCAACAGCAACAAAACAAAGACGACAAAAACAAAGACGATAAAAAGGACGATAAGAACAAAGATAAGAACAAGGACAAAAACAAAGACAAAAACAAAAAAGACCAGGACAAGAAAGACCAGGACAAAAAAGACCAGGACAAAAAAGACCAGGACAAAAAAGATCAGCAGAAACAAGATCAGGAAAAGCAACAACAGAAAGATCAAAAAGACCAGCAGGGGAAAAACCAGGATCAGAACAAACAGCAACAACAAGCGCAACCACAGCAGATTTCAAAAAAGGATGCTCAGCGTATGTTGGATGCCCTGAAAAACAATGAAAAGAAAACTTTGGAGAAATTGAAATTGCAAAAGATGAAAGCAGGAAAGGCCAAGAAGGTAGAAAAAGACTGGTAAATTATGGTTGCAGAGATAAAAAAGTGCCTTCCGGATGAAAGCATTAAATAATAATAGATAAATTTGCCGTTAGTAATATTCATGAAAAAACAGATTTTCATCATCGGGATTGTTTTTATCGCATTTATGGGGATATTGAATGCCCAAGGTGTCAGTTTTAAGGCATCCGCAAAAAATGTGGTAAGGATTGGTGAGCGGTTTAACCTTATCTATACCCTGAGTGCCGATGGGTCGAATTTCAAGGGGCCGGACATTGAAGACTTTGTAGTTGTTACAGGGCCGCATACTTCCCAAAATTCAAGTATGCAGATTATCAACGGCAGGGTTTCCCAAACCTTTGAACTTACGTTTACCTATATACTTTCTGCCCAAAAAGAGGGGATTTTCGATATCCCGCCAGCGGAAGTTACCGTGGATGGCAAAAAGATCAAATCCAATGCTGTGAAAGTACAGGTGGTGAAAAACACTGCCCAACAGCAAAACACGCAAGGTGTGAAAGGCAATACAAACTCAGGCACATCTGCAAGCGAACAATTAAAAGACGATGTATTTATCAGGGTGGTTGCCGATAAAAAAAGCCCTTTACAAGGTGAGCAGGTAATCGTAACCTATAAGCTTTATTACCGCGTGAATATTTCCGCACCGCAATTTGAGAAGGAACCCTCTTTCCGTGGGTTTTGGGTAAAGGATTTGATGAAAGACCGGCAAAGCTACGTGCAATATCAGGAGACTTACAAAGGAAAACAGTTCCATGTGGCCGAGATAAAAAAAGTGGCCTTGTTCCCCCAAAGAAGCGGTGATATGGTTATCGAACCGGCTTCAGCAGTTACACAAGCACAGTTGAAAACGCAGGGGCGCAGCAGTGGCCGGAGCGGGGATCCTTTTTTCGACAATTTCTTCAATGACCCTTTTTTCAACAGGGTGAAGAATGTGGACGTAAACCTGAAAACAAACAGGCTTACCCTTCATGTGAAACCTTTGCCAACCAGCAATAAACCGGCAAACTTCAGTGGGGCCGTGGGCGATTTCAGGTTGAACTCGTCCTGCGACAAAACCGAATTGAAGGCCAATGAAGCCCTAAACCTGAAATTCACGATCAGCGGGAAAGGGAACGTAGAGCTTGCAGATATCCCGGAAATTAATTTCCCCCCCGATTTTGAAGTTTATGACCCGAAAATATCAAAGAATATCTCTGTCGGGCAAAATGGGGTAAACGGCAAAAAGACTTTTGAATACCTTATCATCCCGCGTAACCAGGGTGAATTTAAAATCCCTGCGATAAAATTCAGTTATTATAACCTGAACAAAAAGAAGTACGTGACATTGACTTCCCCGGAATATACGATCCATGTGGCGAAGGGCGATGGTTCTGCGGCAAACACTTCCTTCACCGGGGTTGACCATCAGGACGTAAAGTATCTCGGGAAAGATATCCGCCATATAAAAACCCAAAACCCGGGCTTAATGCTGATCGGGACTTTCTTTTACGGTTCAACGCTGTTTTACGTTTTTATTTTTGTTCCGCTGTTTTTGTTTATCCTGTTTATAAGTATCTGGAAAAAGGAATTGAAGAAAAGGAGCAACCTTGCTTTAATGCGTAACCGTAAAGCGACAAAAGTGGCACAAAAGCGTTTAAAAACAGCCCACGCATTTCTCAGGGAAAATAAAAAAGACGAGTTTTATATTGAGCTGTCACAGGCAATCTGGGGATATTTGAGCGATAAGTTCAGCATACCGCTTTCCAATTTGTCAATGGATACCGTGAGCGAATCCCTGGCGAAAAAAGAGGTGAAAGCGGAAACCGTCCAGCAATTTATTACGACCCTGAACAATTGTGAATTTGCCCGCTTTGCCCCGGGCGACAGTACTTCAACGATGGAAAACCTGTACAACGAAGCCGTGAACGTAATCAGTAAAATGGAAAATGAATTAAAATAATATGAAAGCTTTAAAAAACATAATCCTGATGTTTGCCATGCTGATGCTGGTTGTGCCGGTTATGGCCAATGGCCCCGATTCATTGTTTTACAAAGCAAACGAAGAATACAACAAAGAGATGTATGCCGATGCGGCGGAAGATTACCTGAAGGTAATTGCTGCTGGTTACGAATCGGGCACATTGTATTACAACCTGGGGAATGCCTATTTCAAACTGGACGATATCCCTTCGGCAATATTGTATTACGAAAAGGCCAAAAAGCTGAACCCCTATGATGAGGATCTGGATTTCAACCTGAACGTGGCAAAAATGAAAGTGCTTGACAAAATAGAACCCTTGCCGGAACTGTTTTTCAAAACCTGGTGGCGCGATCTCGTCAATCTTTTCAGGGCCGATTCCTGGACAGAAATAAGTTTGGCTTTATTTGTTTTGTTTTTTGTATTGCTTTCGCTATACCTGCTCTCTGGTTTCACGCGTATCAGGAAACTTTCGTTTTATACGGGTTTGATAGTACTTGTCATGTCTGTTTTTACCTTTGTATTGGCTTCGCAAAAATTCACCATGGAAAAAAACCTGAAGGAGGCCATCGTTTTTGCCCCGACCATTACCGTTAAAAGCTCCCCAAACGAAAACAGCGTGGATTTGTTCGTGATCCACGAAGGCTCAAAAGTGCAGGTAATCGACAAAGTGGGCGAATGGTACAAAATCCGCATTGCCAATGGAAGTATTGGTTGGCTGCCCTTGGAAACCGTGAAGGCAATTTAGTTTATTTACATCCATTTCGTATGATTCATTTCCTCTCTTTCGTAAATTCAATTTGTGAATAAGTATTTCTGACTTGATTTCAGCATTTGTAATTTTGGGGAAAACACAAAATGAATATCAGGGCAAGAAAACAATGTATGCCGATTCGATGCATATTTTGATGAAAATGGTTTTACGATTGCTTTTCAAAATAAACTGAGTGAAAACGAGTTTGCAAATTTTATTCCTTGCACCAATTTGTCGAACAGGCGAACCATCCCTATGCAGTGCGGATGTATGGTGGGAAATTTAAAATTGACAATGCCAGAACCCCTGGGGGAGCATCCTATCTTCTGATGAACATGCCCTATTATTTGGGAACGAGAATCCCGGAATACATTGATTTCTTTGTTGGGAACTATATGTTGTAGGGAAACCTTAATTGAACCAACAATCAGCCCTCGGTTTTTGACTTTGTGACTTTGCATTTAGGCCAAGCGAGCCCCGTTTTCAATTTTTTGGTCAGGGACAGCAAGGACAACTGATGTATCCTCACATGAAAACCCTGTAACAAGGCATTCGGAAACAAAAGGCCCGATTTGTTTTGGGGGGAAATTGACCACCCCGATTATTTGTTTTCCCAATAATTCTTCTTTGGGATAAAGGTGTGTGATTTGGGCACTGGATTTCTTCAGTCCGATTTCCTTGCCAAAATCTATTCGCAATTTATAGGCAGGTTTCTTTGCTTCCGGGAAATCCATCACTTCAACAATCGTCCCTACCCTTAAATCCACATTTTCGAAATCATTCCAGTTTATTGTTCCCATTTCTTTTGAAATTATTACCGTGAAACATGAGTTTCCCCATCCTGAAGGATGGGGATTTCCTTCCTGCAAATTTAATAGTTTATCCAATCAAAAATACGCTGGATTTTAACGGTCAACCAGCAAAGTTAGCGCGAAATTTGTCGGTCAACAATCTTGTATTATCTTTGCAAGATATCTTAAACTCTTTAAATAATGTTAATTACGAGATTATTATCAGATGTGGTTTCAGGAAAACTACAAACGACGAATAAGGCTGTAATTCTTTACGGTGCACGCCAACTTGGGAAAACTACTTTATCAAAACTAATTATTGATAAATTGGGATATAGGGCCCTAAGCATAAATGCCGATCAGGAAAAATACATCGAAGTATTGCCATCACGTGATTTGAACAAATTACAATCCCTGGTGCATGGATATGAACTGCTTTTTATTGATGAAGCCCAAAGAGTCCCAAACATTGGCAACAAGCTGAAAACAATAACCGATGAAATCCCTGACTTGAAACTGTTGGTTACGGGTTCATCTTCACTAAACCGTGCAGATAAAATACAACAAAGGTAAAACCAAGGCACCAAAATCATGGATGGAAACTTATCCCGGTTCTGAATTTCAACTGATAAACAAGGAGAATTATCCCGATTTCGTTATGTGACATTTTTTAATTCCAAATCAAATATCTTGAACAAACAAATACCCATATCAAAATGGATACCCATCACCAAAAAGGAGGTGGAGCAGCGGGGCTGGGAGCAGTTGGACGTTATCCTGGTTTCCGGTGATGCTTATGTTGACCATCCGGCATTTGGTGCGGCCGTCATCGCCCGGGTCATCGAAAAAGAAGGCTATAAGGTGGCCATCGTCCCACAACCCAACTGGCGCGACGACCTTAGGGACTTTAAAAAATTAGGGAAACCCAGATTGTTTTTCGGGGTAACGGCCGGAAATATGGATTCCATGGTGAACCATTATACCGCACACATCCGAAAACGCTCCAACGATGCTTATACTCCTGCCGGAAGGGCCGGCCAGCGCCCGGATTATGCGTTGACCGTTTACGTGAAAACCCTGAAAAAGCTTTTTCCCGATGTCCCGGTAATAGCTGGGGGCATTGAAGGTTCCTTGCGCAGGTTGACCCATTACGATTATTGGTCGGACAAATTAAAACCCTCTGTTTTATTTGAATGCGGTGCTGACTTGTTGATTTATGGAATGGGTGAAATGGTCATTAAAGAAGTTTTACAAAAATTGAGTGCGGGAAAACATTTTTCAGAATTGAACACGATCAACCAAACGGTGTATTTGTCTTCAACGAAACCAAACCTCGAAAAGGACAAAGCAACATTCTTGTTTTCACATGAAGAATGCCTGCACAGCAAAACGAAATTTGCCAAAAACTTCCGGCATATCGAAACCGAATCCAACAGGGTGCAGGCAAAAACCCTGGTCCAGGGCATCGAAGATAAATACATTGTCGTAAATCCCCCTTTCCCCTTATTTACCGAAAAAGAACTGGATGCCGTTTATGATTTGCCCTACACCCGTTTGCCACATCCCAAATACAATAAAAAAGCGCCCATTCCCGCATACGACATGATCAAGGATTCCATCACCATGCACCGGGGATGTTTTGGTGGTTGTAGTTTTTGTACGATTTCGGCACACCAGGGGAAATTTATCAGCAGCCGTTCCGAAAAGTCGATTTTGAAGGAGGTTGACCAAATTACCAAAACACCTGGTTTTAAAGGGAACATCAGCGACCTGGGCGGGCCTTCGGCAAATATGTACAAAATGCAAGGGGTCGATCTCTCGATATGTGCAAAATGCAGGCGGCCAAGTTGTATCTTCCCGGAAATTTGTTTCAACCTCAACACTAACCACAAACCGCTGACCCAATTGTACCGGAAAGCAGAGGCTCATCCCGGGATTAAAAGGGTTTTTGTGGGAAGTGGTGTCCGCTACGACCTGTTCATCGACAAAAAAAAGGAGGAAGACAAAAAGAACGGCTATACGGAATATGCCGAACAATTGATAAGGAACCATGTTTCGGGGCGGTTGAAAGTGGCTCCCGAACATACCGCCGATGCGGTGCTGAAGGTGATGCGCAAACCCTCTTTTATGTATTTTCATAAGCTGAAAAAGCTGTTTGACGACCTCAACAAAAAAGACAAAACACAAAGACAGATCATCCCCTATTTTATTTCGAGCCATCCGGGCTGTCGCCTCGAAGACATGGCCGAACTTGCCGTGGACACAAAAGAACAAGGTTTGCGCCTGGAACAGATCCAGGATTTCACGCCCACGCCCATGACAGTTGCAACGGTAATTTATTATACCGGGCTCCACCCTTACACACTAAAAAAGGTTTTCAGGACAACTTCCCTTCCAGCCAAAAAATTGCAACAGAAATTCTTTTTCTGGTACAAGCCCGAAAACAGGGAATCGATCAAATCCTTATTGAAAAAAATCCACCGGGGGAATTTTATCCGGAGGCTGTATAAATAACCGGCTAAGTTCTGCTTATTACAGCAAAATGTAATAGTACCGAAGGTACGACCTATATGTAACACCGGACGAAGCCCCCTTTTTAAGGGCAAG
>JAADJA010000087.1 GCA_013151015.1 Chlorobiota bacterium | reverse complement strand
GTTGTCATTCTCCATTCCTTGTTATTCCTTATGGCACAATGGAATTTAACACTATCACCTAAAATCAGAGCTTAGAAGAAAATGTCGAAAAATTGTGATATTTAGTTGGGTTACTTGCAATTCCCAAAATTCCTTTTTCAGCTCTTTTTCAGAAACAGCAAGTTTCACACTTATCGAAGTATTTGTGACATTGTATTGTGATGACCAATTACTGCCCTGATTTTTAGTTTCAACCCTGTTTGCGGTTTCTTCATTCAAACGAACAAACTGCCAGTTTTTATTGAAATTTATTTTTTCTGGTCTCAGTGAAGGTTCAGAGCAGGAATGGAGAATGACAACCAGTACTAATAAAGCAGAAAATCTTTTTATTAAGTCCATAACCAACCCGTATTTCTACACAACCAGCAAATATAATCTTTTTCCATTGTTTTTCTTTATAGGACAATGGAATTTAATACTTTCGCAGAAAATTAGAGCTTAAAAGAAAATGTCGAAAAATTTATATATAGCCGCTGCTGAAAAGGAAGCCGGAAAATCCATCATCATCCTTGGGATCATGGACTTCCTTGCCAAGCATATCACCAAAATCGGGTTCTTCCGTCCACTTGTACGATCGGCAAACGAGATGGACCATCACATCCGCTTGATTTCAGAACGTTTTAACTTAAAGTTCAACTATAAACAAATGTACGGCCTTGCAAGCGATGAAATGGCCGACCTCCTCCAGTCGGGCGACGATGATGCCATCCATGGCACCATTCTCAGGAAATACAAGCAGTTGGAAGAAAAATGTGATTTTGTGCTGGTGGAAGGGACCGATTTCCGTACACACCTGAGCGCATACGAATTTGATTTTAACCTGAAAATCGCCAACAACCTGGGCTGCCCTATCATGTCGGTGGTAAGCGGTTACAATAACGATCCCGTTGCCGTGGCTGACTCCATCCTGATAATGAAGGGGAAAATGGCCGAGGAAAAATGCACGAGCATGGGCGTGATCGTGAACCGTGCCAACCCTGCCGATTTTGATAAACTTAAAACCATCCTCGAAAAATACAAAGAGGAAGACGATATTGGTTTCATTATCCCCGAACAGCCGCAACTGCAAAAGCTTACCATGCGGCAGGTGGGCGATGCCCTGAACGCAAAAAAAATCTTTGGGACAGAAGAGTCGCTCAGCTATGATGTGAACAATTGCAAAGTGGCCGCCATGAACCTGGAACATGTGCTGGAATATATCGAAGAAGGCACGATGGTGATCATGCCCGCCGACCGGATCGACTTACTGGCCGGGCTTGCCCTGAGCCTGGTCTCACAAAATTTCCCAAAAGTGTCAGGAATCATATTTACCGGGAATTTCAACCCAAGCAAACAAATCAAAAAACTTCTTGCAGGTTTGAGCCATCTCCCGCTTACCATTTTCAAAGTGGACAAGGACACCTTTTCGGTTGCCATGGACGTTCACAATATCAAACCTTTGCTGTTCCCCGAAAACAGGCAACGCATCGCCACTGCCCTGGGGCATTTTGAAAAATATGTGAACACAGAAGAGCTGGAGAAACGGATAACGATTTCCCGTACCAACACGGTAACGCCATTGATGTTCGAATACGAACTCTTTGAGAGGGCAAAAGCAAACCGGAAACACATTGTCCTTCCCGAAGGTACCGATGACAGGATCTTGAAAGCTGCAGATATTTTAATGAGAAGGGATGTGGTTGACATTACTTTGCTGGGAAATGAAGAAGAAATCTTTAAAAAGGCAGCCAGTCTCCGTGCCAATATCAAAGGAGTGAACATTATCGACCCTTACGATAACGACCTGATCAACGAATATGCCGCTGAATACTACCGCTTACGAAAACACAAAGGGATTTCGAAACAAGCGGCCCGGGATATCATGTATGACGTAAGCTACCTCGGGACAATGATGGTGCACAAAGGCCATGCTGACGGAATGGTTTCCGGTGCGGCACATACCACGCAGCACACCATCCGTCCGGCTTTTGAGTTTGTGAAAACAAAACCCGGTGTCTCCATCGTTTCCAGTTCTTTCTTTATGTGCCTCGAAGACAAAGTCCTGGTTTATGGCGATTGTGCCATCAACCCCAACCCTAATTCGGAACAATTGGCCGACATTGCCATCAGTTCTGCGGACACCGCACAGATGTTCGGCATTGAGCCCCGGATTGCCATGCTTTCCTATTCCACGGGGGCTTCGGGAAAAGGGCAGGACGTGGACAGGGTACGGAAAGCCACAGAAATTATCCAGGAACTGCGCCCCGACCTAAAGGTGGCCGGCCCCATTCAATATGATGCAGCCATTGACGCTTCGGTGGCCCATAAAAAAATGCCGGGCAGCAACGTGGCCGGAAAAGCAACCATCTTTATTTTCCCCGACCTGAATACCGGGAACAACACCTATAAGGCCGTTCAACGTTCGGCCAATGCCATCGCAATTGGCCCGGTCTTGCAAGGTTTGAACAAACCGGTGAACGACCTTAGCCGGGGCTGCCTCGTCGAGGATATTGTGAACACGGTGGTGATTACGGCTATTCAGGCACAGCAGGGGTAAATTGACAAGTTGGTGACAACACCAACTTGATGCAATGTATATATTATTTAGGCATGGCGATCGCGAAAAAGAAACCTGATGCCCCTTCTTGCTGTTTTCACCAACAAGGATTGAACAAACATCATCGTTCAAGCTGGTGATAACATTAACCTGAGGCAAAAGGAAAGGATTGAATTACATCAATCGATTATCCCAAAAATAATCTTCTACCTTAATCAATTTTACCTGGTCGTAATCTTTATGCTTTGTGTTGATGATATAATTATCCTCAAGAGGTATAACTGCTGACGGGACTTTTAAGACCAGGCTTTCCATTTGGAGAAACCAATCGCTACCTATATCCTGAAGTTGAGAGTAAGCTTCAAGTCTTCGCCATTCAATTGGCAGTTCAGAAGTTTTTATTGTTTTAATAAGTCCCTCACTATCTGGCACTAAAACCACCATTACTTTATATGGGATTTCAGGTAGGATGAAGTTTCGATGAACAATCATTTCAAGTGTTGCCAATGATCTGGAAGGGCTTAAATAGATTACATCTTCACCTTTCTTGTTCCATCGGTTCGAAGCCCCCGATGAAGTTAAGCTTTTGGAATACTTTTCGGATGTTATCCTAAACAATTCCATAGCTCATTATATATTGTCACCAAATTCCAAAGCAGTCAACCTGTCATCCACAAACCTGATCCCTGTGATTTTATTTAAATATGAAACCGGGGCGTTCCCATTGAAGAAAAAATTCTCTTTGTTTAACCATTCTTCAAACTTACCTGATGAACCAAAAACAGCTTCCCCATGTTGGGTCAGGGATAAAAGCAATAATATATGTTCTTTTATGCTGTCGTGAATAACCTGGTTTTGTTTTTTATATGAACGAAATGTGCGTGTGCTCACATTCAACCAGCTTGATAATGATTCATCTTTGAAATTAGTAGATTCCTTTAGTGCTTTTACGTATTCCCAATTTATTTTTCTGTTTTGCAAAAACATTAATACATCAGTATCATTGATCCTGGTTGGGATATCCCTGAATATTTTGTTTTGCTGCCTTATTTCTTTTGTTATCATACAATGAATGTTAAGAAAACACAAAAATAGGCAATTTTACCTTCAGGCACAAGAAATTTTTCCCTTTTTATAAAAAACTGATCTTGGTCTCTTAGACAAATATCATTGTTCAAGTTAGCGACAACACCAACCTGATGCGAAATATTTATTTGAGCATGGCGATCAGGAAAAAGAAACCTACTGCCCCTTGTTGGTGTTTTCACCAACAAGGACTAAACAAACATCATCGTTCAAGTTAGCGACAACACCAACTTGATGCGAAATATTTATTTGAGCATGGCGATCAGGAAAAAGAAGGCAACTGATTTGTAATAGGCCTTTCTTTTTCCGGCAATATATTCCCGAAAAAGTTTTCCCGGGTTGACAAACAAGAGCTTAATCGTGAGCCAAAATGGGCCTTCAAGGGCAAAGGCCAAACTCAGGAAATGTTTTATTGTCTCCTTGAAAGTAATCCTTCCCGTATTGGCGGGTTGTCCGCAGCGATAACAGAACTCCCCCCCCCCTGGATTTCCGTTCCACAGTTAAGGCAATGTCCGTTCTTCGGGGCCAATTGCTGTTCCATTATTTTTTGGTTATCTGAAAGGGATAAATCACTTTCCAGTCTTTTTTCATATCAATTACGGCCCATCCTTTTTCATTGGCTTCGTCCAATCCCTTGTCCAACCTTCCTATATGTGATTCCCTGTCGTAAGCCCATTCCCTTTTGGCATCGGTATGGTGAAGGTAGAGCATGAAGCTTTTGTGTTCATTGGATGCTGTCCACTGCATCATTTGCAGATCACCATCGGAGTTACCGGAAGCAAAAACCGGTTTTTTGCCGATAATTTTTTGAATTGCCAAAGGCTTTCCATCTTTATCATCAATAAATTCAAGTTCGGGCAATCTGATGATCCTGCAGTCTCCATTGTTGTAATCAAATCTCGTTTTAATCCTTGACCCAATTATTTGCTCAGCGGGAATCCCATAGATTTCACAAACGAAAGCCCTCATAAAATCGACTCCCCCTCCCGAAACAACATAGGTTTTAAAATCGTTCGCCCTTAAATAGTGGAGCAGTTCCAACATGGGTTGGTAAACCAACTTATCAAAACCCACTTTTTTTGTTGGGTGTTTCGCCGAATTGATCCAATCGATCACATCGGCCCTAAATTCCTCCTCGCTATTTCCTGAATGGGTTGCCATTATCAATTCAATCAAACCATGCTCGCCTTGTTTGGCCAATTCGTCCATATCATTTTCCAAAACGGCCTTGAAAGGTTGTTCCGTTCTCCATTCGGGATGTTCCGGGGCTAATTGTTTAAGCCTGTCAATGGCAAAGAACAACTGGAAGTAGGCTGGTTGTTCGCTCCACAGGTTGCCATCATTATCAAAGGTGGCGATACGGTCGGAAACAGGGATAAAGTCCTTGCTTTTTGAATTTGTTACATCATTCACATAATCAATAATTGCTGATTTTGTGGCCCCGGTATTCCATGAGGGCAATGGATCGGTTTTATTTGAAGTATTATTGGAATCCATATTTGGGGAGCAAGCCACAAATACAATTAAGAACAAAAATATAGCTAAAAATATTGATGTTTTTTTCATCTTGAATCGCAAAAAAAAAGACCAGATAATATTTATTATCCGGTCTTTAAAGTTTATTAATTGTTACCAGGAGTTTTAAGTTGCTCCATTACATTATCCAAATTAAAAGCCGCTGCTTTCATTCTGGGTGGATATTCTTTAAAAGTCATCAAAAACTGACCAACATAATCTGCTGCAGGCAACAATAGGAAAACATGATCTAAATACCAATCCCAATAAGTATTTGATGTAATTGTTGCGAATTCATAAGGATCTCTTCTTAAATTATATAAAAGAGGGATACGCAAAGTAACAAATGGTTCTGCCCAGGTTTGCATAGTTCCTGAAGCGCGTTGCTCCATGAAGATAACTTTCCAATCATTATAACGCAATGCGGTTAAATCTCCATCATCAGAGAAATAAAACAACTCTTTTCTTGGACCTTCCTGAGTTTCTCCAGTTAAATATGGCAAGAAGTTATAACCGTCCAAATGAACTTTAAAAGTTTTATTGCCAATGGTTTTACCATTTAACAATTCATCCTTCACATTTTCATTTCCGGCAGCGGCAAGGAAAGTTGGCATCCAGTCCATGCCACTGATTATTTCGTTTGAAACCGAACCTGCTTCGATATGCCCGGGCCAGCGAATCATGGATGGTGTTCTCCATCCTCCTTCCCAATTGGTGTTTTTTTCACCTCTAAAAGGATTAACTCCAGCATCAGGCCAGGTATTTTTATGAGGGCCATTATCAGTACCATACTCAACGATTGTATTATCGGCAATTCCAAGTTCATCGAGCAAGTCCAACAGTTGCCCTACGTGCATATCATGTTCAACCATACCATCTGCATATTCATCCTGACCTGAAATTCCCCTGAGCTCCTCTTTCACATGCGTACGAAAGTGCATTCTGGTTCCGTTCCACCATACGAAGAAAGGCTCTCCTGCATCAGCAGCTTCGCGGATAAACTTTTTGGCTGCCTTTATGGTTTCATCATCGATAGATTCCATCCTCTTTTTTGTTAAAGGGCCAGTATCTTCTATCTTGCCATCTGCATAAGAGTGAATTACACCCCTTGGTCCATAATTCTTCGCAAAATTTGGATACTGTTCAGGATTTGGGTAATCAGGTAATTCGGGTTCTTCTTCTGCATTTAAGTGGTAGAGATTGCCAAAAAATTCATCAAAGCCATGATTGGTTGGCAGATGTTCGTCCCTGTCACCCAAGTGGTTTTTACCAAATTGACCAGTTCTATAACCAAGAGGTTTTAACAACTCTGCAATGGTAGGGTCTTTTTCATTAATACCTTCTTTAGCGCCCGGCATACCCACTTTACTTAAGCCTGTACGATAAACACTTTGACCCAAGATAAAGGACGAACGTCCAGCCGTACAACTCTGCTCCGAATAGTAGTCAGTAAAAATCATCCCTTCCTTGGCCACACGGTCAATGTTAGGCGTACGGTATCCTACAAGCCCCATCGTATAGGCACTGATATTTGACTGACCGATGTCATCGCCCCAGATCACCAGGATATTTGGTTTGTCCTGTCCGTTAATTGTTGCTGAAAAAAGGACGAAGGATAAACCGAAAATTGTCCAAATTAAAAATTTTGTTCTCATAATATTACTGTTTTTGTTGATTAAATAATTGTGAAATTTATTTGTCATTATTTTTATTCAAGTTTACTTACAATAAATCAAATCCAATAATAGACTTTATTTTTTTGATATCCGTTGAACAGCTTGTCCATCTTCCGTATTCAACCTCAGCAAATACACCCCTTTATCATACATTTGACAAGTTTAACCTGAACCTTGCATTGGGGGAATTGAGTTTCCAATTGCCCTCTTTGATAAGCCTGCCTGTCATATCTGAAATCGAAATTGTTAAAAGTCTAATGGCTAAAAAAGCAAAGTGAATAAAATAATTTTACAAATTAGTTTATTGTCACATACACCAAACTTTTTAAAACATGAACGGACGGGAAGGAGTTGAAACCACAACGATTGCCCTGGACTACGATCCATCAGTATTATTCTGTTGTTTGGGTTTGCAGGAATAAAACCAAAGTACTTGGAATGTAAACAATGAAAGCTGATCGTTGTTCAAAAAAATATCGTTCAAGCTGGTGGCAACACTAATTTGAGGCATGGGAGAACATCTTGACAAGTTTACGGCGACCCTGTTTTGGGGAAAAGGCAACACCAACCTGAGGATAAAAAAAACAGGGCCTCAAAAGAGAACCCTGCGTATCAAAAAAAATAAATAGCCTGTTTATTTTGAGCTATAAAATGTCGGTTTGAAAATCAGCATTACCCAGCCCCAGGTGTTGCCGGCATCGACCTGGGTGGCTTTCAACGCCCCCATGGTTTCCGAGGCGAACATCATTGAATACCCGGCCTTGACGGCAACCCCTTTGGTCACGGCATAACCGACCGTGACATCGATCTCGGTTCCAAGGCCTTTGCCGTACTCCTTCATTTTTGCCGTCCCGTCGTCGTTGTACACGGGGTTCCAGTCCCCGTCCCTTTCCTGGGCGTACAGTGTTCCCGCGGTCGAGAATATGTGCGGTATAAGGGCTGCGGAAAATTTGTCCTTTTTGT
>JAADJA010000053.1 GCA_013151015.1 Chlorobiota bacterium | reverse complement strand
GTGTGCACATAAAATACATCGAACACATTTATACAAAAGAGGAACTCCGCAAACGCATCTTCAGTTTGAAAATCGGAAAAATAAGAAGTCGGATGATAACTTCCGCAGTAATGACCACACTACTCCCCTTGACCATCGTCATGCTCTATTTATTGCTTAGTATCACCCATATCCCAGATTTAAAAATCGAGAAATTCTCGGAAGATCAAAAGCAAATACTCTTCGGGGAATATACTGTTTTTGGTGATATTTTCTCGAATGATGATCCAATTAAAAAAATACCC
The DNA here is from genome assembly GCA_013151015.1 of Chlorobiota bacterium. Taxonomy (GTDB): domain Bacteria; phylum Bacteroidota; class Bacteroidia; order Bacteroidales; family JAADJA01; genus JAADJA01. The sequence goes on along the minus strand of JAADJA010000053.1, from coordinate 7,533 downwards.
GACTGGCTGTTTTATATCAACTCCATCAACAGTTTTTTCATGTTCATTGGAATATACAGTGGAATATTCATTGCCTTTATTTATATCGTTTTCTTTGTGAAATGGACCACACAGGATATTATTTACCCCATAAGTGAACTGCTTGCCAATATGCGTGAAACGGGCCGTGGGGAACTGAACAATTTTGGTATTGTACGTACAAATGATGAATTGGGGGAGCTTACCGAAGGATATAACGACATGACCGAAAAACTGGGGCAGTACATTGGTGACATTTCAAAAATGACGGAAGCCTATTCGCGCTTTGTCCCCAAACAATTCCTGGAATACCTTGGGAAAGAAAAGTTCACCGACATTAAACTTGGCGATCAGGTACAAAAGGAAATGAGCGTAATGTTTACCGATATCCGTTCATTTACCGAAATGTCGGAAAAAATGACGCCAAAGGAAAACTTTGATTTCATCAATCATTATTTGGGGTTTATGTCACCGGTCATTGGCAGCAACAATGGTTTTATCGATAAATATGTGGGCGATTCGATCATGGCACTTTTCAGCGAAAACCCGGAGGACGCCATCAATGCCGGGATTGAAATGCGCATAAAGCTATCCCAGTTCAACCAGATGATGATCCAATTGGGAAAACCCACAATCAACAGCGGAATAGGTATCCACACGGGAAGCCTGATGCTAGGGGTTGTGGGTGGCGAAGGCCGTATGGACGGAACGGTCATTTCGGATGCCGTCAACCTGGCCTCAAGATTGGAAGGTCTCACAAAGATTTATGGGAGTTCCATAATTATCAGCCAGGACACCTTGATAAAAATAAACAAGCCGGAAAAATACAATTATCGCTTTCTCGACATCGTTAAGGTGAAAGGGAAACAGGAAGCGGTTTATATTTTCGAGGTACTTGATGGCGATCCCGATGATGTGAAACAACTGAAACTGGAAACAAAACAGGACTTTTCGGACGCAATAAAGTTTTACAAATCAAAGGATTTTGTAAAAGCGGTGAAACTTTTTACCCGAATTTACGAAATAAACAAACATGACAAGGCTGCATCCGTATATATAGAAAGATGCAACAAATTTATTAAAAACGGTGTTCCCGAAGACTGGGACGGTATAGAAACGATAAAATGGAATTAAAAAAATTGGATTTTGAGGGAGTTGAGAAACTGGTTCTAAAAAAACTTAAAACCGAATTGCCCACAGGTTTGCACTATCATTCGATTGACCATACCCTGGATGTGAAGGAGGCTGCCGAAAGGCTTGCCAAAATGGAGAACATAAACGGGCACGACCTGGAATTACTTAAAACCGCAGCCCTCTTTCACGATCTCGGCTTCATCAAAACCTATGATGGCCACGAAAAGGTTTCTGCTGCCTATGCCCATGAAATACTTCCCGGTTTTGGTTACTCGCCAAAAGATATTAAATTGATAGAAGGGATGATACTTGCAACTGAAATCCCTCAGTCCCCTGTTAGCCACCTTGAAAAAATAATGGCAGATGCCGACCTGGACTACATTGGCCGTGACGACCTTTTCCTTATAGGCCAAAGATTGCAATACGAATGGAAACTTTATGGAAAGATTTCCACTTTGAAGCAATGGCATGAAACCCAGCTGGGGTTTTTGAAAGCTCATTCGTTCTTTACGGAATCTGCAAAAAAACTACGCAAAAGCAAAAAACAAGAGAACATTAGGGAAATAGAAAAACTACTGTGTATTGAAAAATAATTCCCCCTTTAAACCAATTACACAATTTTTTTTCTACTTTTGTAAGTTATTAATGATACTGAAAACATTTTTTAAATAAATATCCTATGGAGGCAAAAATGAACAATATAATTTTAGTTCCGACTGATTTCTCAGAGGTTACTGAAAACGCAATGTACCAAGCAGTGGAAGCAGCCAAGCACCTGAAATATAAAGTTGTGTTACTTCATGTCATCGACAAAAACACAAAGGCCCAACTAAAGAAGGATTACGAAAGTGTGGAATCCATTGGTGTAAAGCTAAGTACCATTGCAGATGAAGTTAAGTCTTCCCACAAAGTTGAGATGGAAACAGTTGCAAAAGAAGGGGATATTTTCACGACCATTGGCGAAGTGGCCAGGGATATCGGGGCCAATTTATTGTATCTTGGCACACACGGAAAAACAGGAATGCAAAAACTCACCGGCAGTTTTGCCATCAAAGTGGTTACCTCCTCCCCTGTTCCCGTTGTTGTTGTCCAGAAGAAACCTGTTAACAAGGGATACAAAAAAATAGTAATGCCGATTACAAGTGATGCCGGGCCATGGGAAAAAACAAAATGGGCCACTTTTATCGCTAAGAATTTTGGTGCTGAAATAGATATTTACCAATTGGATATTCCAGGCCTTGCGAACGCAATTGATATTATCACCAAACATTTTGACAAAGAAGGGGTGAAATATAAAGTCACAAAAGCCGATGGCAAGAACTTCTCAAAAAAAGTGATTGATTATGCTACCGCATCTGTTGCCGATATGATTATGATCATGACCAACCCCGACAAGAGTTTCAGTACATTCCTGCTGGGAAGTTATGATGAGGAAATGATTTTCAACACGCCTCAGATTCCGGTAATGTGTATCAACCCAAGGAAATACAATTGGGAAAAGATTTTCAAACTTTAACACCGAATTGCCCAACCGTTTTCCCTTTATCCAAAAATGGTTCATTGATACGTAAGCTGCCGGGAATTTCCGGCAGTTTTTTTTGCTCATTATGAAAAAACCTGCCCCAATAACGATGCTGCTAACCTCGTACTTTGTCTTGATAATGATTTTTCATTTACAGGGACAAACAGAATCAAATGCGCTCAAAAAAGACAGTATTATCGCGGTAATGGACAAGGTCAATTCATATCAAATCAAAGAATCGTCCCCATTTAACAGCCGCAACTGGAAAACCTCTACCTATTTTACCGGGGTAATGGCATTTCATAAAGCCACCGGAAACCCGAAACTGTTGGGACAATGCGTTCAATGGGCTGAACGACAGGATTGGCATGTAGGGAACGAATGGTTTTTCCAGGCAAATAATTTCACATGCGTACAGACTTATCTCGAAATCTATATGATAAAAAAAGAGGGGAGGATGATACTGGATGCAAGGCAATACATGGATTCAAGGCTAAAACATACCGAGCCTGCCTACGAACAAAGCTGGAATTACGTTGATGCACTTTATGTTGGGCCGCCAGCTTTTGCCATGATGGGGAAAGCCACCGGGGAACAACGCTACATTGATTTTATGAACAGAATGTACTGGCAGCTTGCCGGATATCTTTTTGATGAAGATGAAGGCCTTTTTTACCGGGACATGAAAGCCCGGCGTTCCGAAAAAAGCAGCAATGGGAAAAAGGTACTTTGGTCGAGGGGAAATGGCTGGGCGATGGCAAGCATTCCACGGATATTAACGTATCTCCCAAAGGAAAACCCAAATTATCCTAAATATGAAAAGCTTTTGCAAACCATGGCCATCTCATTGAAAAACCGACAAGGCAATGATGGGATGTGGCGGGTAAACCTTTCTGATCCTGAAGAACACCCCAATCCTGAATCCAGTGGAACGGCATTTTTTGTTTATGCCCTGGCCTGGGGAATCAATAACGGCATCCTGGAAAAGGAAACCTATCTGCCTGTCGTGCACAAAGCCTGGCAAGCTTTGTACAATGCGGTTGACATAGATGGAAAAGTCTGCTGGGGGCAATCCGTTTCACGAGACCCCGATAATGTTGAAAAGGGAGATTCCGAAATTTATGTCAGCGGGGCTTTTTTGTTGGCCGGAAGCGAGGTGTTGAAGCTTTAAAAAACCTTCCAGCGTCTGCAAGACCTGGAAGCGTTTTTTTAGAGCAAGACCTCTGGAAGCGTTTTTTTGTCTGCAAGACCTGGAAGCGTTTTTTTGGAGCAAGAGCTGAAAACGCTTTTTTGTCTGCAAGACCTGAAAGCGTTTTTTGTCTGCAAGACCTGGAAGCGTTTTTTCAACAATCCTCAGCAGCGCTTCGCAACCCAAACAGTTCATGCTCTTCTTGGTGGAAAAAGATAAAGTTGTCAAGGTCATAAAACCAATCAATAACTTCATCCTTCATAACAAATGTTTTTTTGTTGTTGATAAAATCACTGTAAGAGGTCCATTTGTAATCAACATAATCCTTTACAACACCGTGATGAATCGGATTATGATGGACATAGTAAACCATGTGTTTTTTATAACTTTCAGTATCAACTAATATTCGCTCAAAGCTCTTTTCAAATAGGCTGCCTGTTCGTTGATGTATTACGTTATAGTATTTTGCATAGGCATTGAACATATGGGAAAATTGACGACTTGGATTTGGCTTTTTAATCTTCTTTTCGGGCAGACCCAATTTCACAACTTCATCATATGAAATTGTGTCCCATTTATTTCCTTCAGTTACTTTTGAGGATGGCGGCAGAAAGCCAATATCTTCTTCTGCTTTTATCCTGAGAAAGAAATGAAAATGATTAGACATCAATGCCCAGGCAAAGGTATCGGCAACCGGGGTGATATACCTTCTATAAAGTCCAAGGAAATGCTGAAACCCAGAATCTGAACTAAAGATTGTCTCACTATTATTACCACGATTGTATATGTGATAATAATTCCCATATTCAAGTGGCACTGTTTTCGACATATCTTCTTTTATTGATTCACTTTATTCCTTAACGATTTTTCGTCCCACCGAGGCTTCCAGGTTCTGCTGCCGACGCTTCCAGGTTCTGCTACCGACGCTTCCAGGTTCTACGAACGCTGGAAGGTCTGGCAAAAAAACCTTCCAGCGTCTGCAAGACCTGGAAGCGTTTTTTTTAGCGCAAAAATGAATACTCCTTGGAATACCCCAACATCTGCCCAACAAAATCATCGGGATAAGAAATCCTCACATCAACAACTTCACCCTCCTTTTCGACCAGTGAGAGTACCGGGTTTATAAAACCTCCGTATGGGGCAATATGTAATTTATCAAATCGGGCCTTCACCTCTTTGTTCAGGTCAATGTCCACTTTCACGGCATAATCCTCCACCAGTTTTTTCCCAGCTTCATAATCGCCTTCCGATTTTATCCGCTGGACCTCCGCCAACAGTTCACCAAAAAGTTCCCTGAGTTTCTCATGGTCGTTCACCACATAGAAGGTTTTTCCGTCACGGGTTTTCTTTTCGATCACGTTGTCGGCGGCCCCTTTTTCATAGCACCATTTGGCAATCAACTGCCTGTTGCGCATATGGGCCTCTTCGATATCGTTCCCTGGCTCGATGCGGGTAAGCTGTGTTAGCAGGCCGTTGCGGATATACCCATTGTATTCCGATCTTGCTGCATCCAGACTCGGCATAATCCCCAATTCGATCAACTTATTGTCCATCATATAATACAGCGCGAACAAATCGGCACGGGCCTCCTCAAGGGTGGACGAATAATTTTTTAGGGCATCGGGGCTGATGCCGGGGAGCAGTTGCCCGGAAGCGTGGCCCAGGCATTCGTGCAGGTCGGTGTGGAGGTTTCCGGCCAAGGAGCCATATTTCCGTGAAAGGGCAATTTCTTCTTTTGAATAACAAAACTCCTCCAAAAACCCATTTCCCTTGGAAGCCTGGTCATAAGCATAGGTAATGTTTTCGATGGTCACCGATTTGGAGCCATAATCCTTGCGGATCCAATCGGCATTGGGCAAATTAATCCCAATGGGCGTTGAGGGATAGCAATCGCCGCCCAACTGGGCAACCGTTATTACCTTTGCCGTTACCCCTTTCACTTTGTCTTTTTTGAACTTTGTATTCACTGGGGAATGATCCTCGAACCATTGTGCATTTTCGCTGATAGTCTCAGCCCGGTGATTGGCTTCCAAGTCCTTAAAATTCACAATGGATTCCCAACTGGCTTTCAACCCAAGGGGGTCGCCATAGTTTTCGATGAAACCGTTCACAAAGTCGATATGCGAAAGTGAATCTTCTACCCAACTGATATTGTATTTGTCAAATTCCTTTAGGTCGCCGGTTTTATAATAGGCAATCAATTCATCAATGGTTTTCTTCTGCAAATTGTTTTCGGCAACATTTGAAGCTTTTTCCAACCAAAAAATAATTTTATCGATTGCTTTTCCGTAAAGCCCACCCGACTTATAAACCAATTCCTTGATCTGCCCGTTTTCTTTCACCAGTTTTGAATTGAGGCCATAGGAAATGGGCTCGGGATCATCGGGGTCTTTCATCTTTGCATAAAAAGCCTCCACCTCTTTTTCGGTTACCCCTTCATAATAATTACAGGCCGAAGCTTTTATCAAATCCTTACCGGCATCCAAACTAACCCGTTTGGCGGCAACCGTTGGGTCAAACATGATCGGCAGAAGGAAATCGTAAAGCTGCTGCGGGGGCATTTCGAATTCAGCATTTCCAGAACCATCAATTAGTTCTTTGAAATATTCATTTGAAAAACCGGGCATAAATTTATCCATGGAATAATGGTGGTGGATGCCATTGGAAAACCAAACCCTTTTCAAATAAACCACGAATTCCTTGTAGTCATCTGTTGTTTTGTCACCCTGATAATTTTTATAGATTTCCTCAAGGGTGTTCCTCACCAACAGATTGTATTTATAGTTCTGGTCGAAAATAATATCACGTCCACACAATGCTGCCTGGCTCAAATAATAAACCAGTTTTTTTTGTTCGAGGGATAATTCATCAAAACCCGGTACCTGGTACCGCATTATCTTCAGGTCGGCAAATTGCTCGACAAGGTATTTGAAATTGTCTTTCTTTTCCTCTTGGTTTTTCTTTTCGGAGGTCGTTTCTTGTTTTTGTCCCGAATTGCAGGCAAACAATAATGTGCTCATAAGTATGATTAATGTTTTTCTTAAATTGTTCATGATTTATTATTTTTATTCTCGTTAAAAGTAAATTCGACATCTTCAAAATATTCAACTCCAAAGTTATCAATTAAAAAGCGTTTTTTAAGAATTGCCAATCTCGCTTGGTTTCTGGGGTAAAATTGTTTGGGAAGGACGACAATAGCATTGTTGGAAAACGACTGGAAATCAACATTAAAATATCTATGGAAATAACTAATTGTATTTGACAATTGTTTCCTTCCTTCTTTTAAATTATCTGCCGTCTTTCTTCTACTTGTAACATCTAATTTCAATTCAACAAATACAAGATAATTATTTGAGAATAAAAGACAATCACACCTTAGTCCTGAATATTGTTTAATTTTTTCGACATAGCATTTATCAAAAGCCAAAAAACCTATTTGGAGATTCTTATTCTTTATTTTCAAACACGGTTCATCCTCTAACGCAAAATCTCTTATTATTGAAACATTATCTTCATTTTCAACAACAAAGAATTGATCCTTTGATTCCTCCTTATAACATTTTTCAAATTCGCCGCTGTGCTTGAGCAAATTTTCTTTAAAATCCTTAATTCCCATTCTTTGCCTTTAATTTCTTATAGTTATTGAATTGAAATTAGATGTTACAAGTAG
>JAADJA010000081.1 GCA_013151015.1 Chlorobiota bacterium | reverse complement strand
CGGCTAATCTTGCTATCGATACTGGATTTCGTTTCCTCTACTCCAATCTGTCCCAACATTTCAACCAAATCAGAATTCGAAATACCACGTTTGACCAATTCCGATTTTAATAAACGTTTAACTTTATTGTTCCAATGAGCCATAAAAGTAATAGATTATCCCATATCTAAAAGTTGCATTTATTAGTTGAATTTAAGATATTTTATTTTTAAGAATCGAAATAACCAATATGATAAATTATTTGAGAAGTCCTATTTTATCAAACTCATAATAGAACTTATTTTATAAAATATTTTGATACCAAAACCACCCAACATGATAAATATCATAACGTATTGAAACACAATTTGTGACAAAGGAAACATCTATCTAACTTCGATACCTTATTTATAAGTCTCTCTAAATTACGCAAAATCACCTATTTAGACTTGTTCCACATGTTTTATTTTCTACATTTGCCGCCATAAAATTCAAATAAAAAAATTATGGACTTATCGGTCAGTTATTTAGGATTAAAATTAAAGTCTCCAATTGTTGCTGGAAGTTCGAGCATTACCCACTCGCTTGAAAACCTTAAAAAAATAGAGCAAAACGGTGCCGGGGCAGTCGTGTTAAAATCAATTTTTGAAGAAGAAATTTATCATGAATATGATAAAGTGATGCGCGAGGATTTGCAACATGATGTTCCCGATACGAAGTATTTGGACTATTATGACTATAAGATAAAAGAGGACAACCTGAAAGCATACCTTGATTTTATCAAAAACGCAAAACAAGAAATCGGCATCCCGGTAATTGCAAGCGTAAACTGTGTGAGTTCGCACGAATGGATGTTCTTCGCAAAGAAAATTGAAGAGGCCGGGGCAGATGCACTGGAGATAAACCTGTTTATCCTGCCTTCCGATTTCACGAAAAGCTGCGACGACATCCAGAACATTTATGCCGATGTGATCAAGAAAACAAAAGAACAAGTCAACATCCCCATTTCCGTTAAGTTGAGCTATTATTTCTCGAACCTTGCTTCTTTCGTGAAAAACGTTTCAGAAAGCGGTGTTCAGGGAGTTGTGTTGTTCAACCGTTTCTTCCACCCCGATTTCGATATTGAGAATTTCAAGATTGTCCCCACAAATGTATTGAGCCGGTCATCTGACATTGCCATTTCATTAAGGTGGATGTCGATACTGTCAGGCCGTGTTGGTTGCGACCTGATTGCATCAACAGGAGTCCATGACGGAGCTTCGGTTGTTAAGGAAATACTTGCCGGCGCCGATGCCGTTCAGGTGGTTTCATCACTCTATAAACATGGCATCAATTACCTGGAAGATATGACCGAGGATTTAAAAGCCTGGATGAAACGCCATGGATTTGAAAAGATAGATGACTTCAAAGGAAAAATGAGCCAGGTGAACAGTCCGAACCCCGCCGAATACGAAAGGGTCCAGTTCATGAAATATTTCAGCAACAAAAAATACGATTTAGGATAATGGGAATGTAGGGAGGCACGGCCGTGCCTCTCTACGTACCAATTACTGAATGGTTCTACAAATAAAAAAACAAAAAACAATGGAAAATTTAACTCTATCCGATAAGCTGTCCCGTTTTATACTAAACTGGTTTTTCCTGATGATTGTCTGGATTGCGTTCACCAGTTCGTTTTCCGGACAAGAGCTTATCGTTGGTGTGATAACCACGATGGTTATTTCCCTTCTGTCCATCAGCATGTTCACCTGTTGTACCCTGGCCATTTTATCACCTATTCGCATAGTATATATGTTATGGTATTTCGTGGTTTTTTTTGTGGCCCTTATCCAATCTAATTTTGATGTGGCACGAAGGGTATTGTCCCCTTCATTGCCCATTAACCCGGGGATCGTTAAATTCAAAACGAAGCTGACGACCAATTATTCAAAAATGGTCCTGGCAAACAGCATCACCCTCACCCCGGGGACTTTAACCGTTGATGTTATTGATGACACCTTTTATATCCACTGGATCGATGTGAAGACCACCGATCCTGAAAAGGCGTTTACGGAAATAGCAGAATCTTTTGAAAAAATACTTTTAAAAATATTTTAATCATGACATATATACTGTATATCGCAATGTCCTTTTTGATTTTGGGGCTTATCATTTCCGCCATCCGGTTCGTAAAAGGGCCCACGGCAGGCGATCGCACTGTTGCGCTTGATACGCTTACCACCATTGGCGTTGCGGGCCTTGTTCTGCTGGCATATGTTTTCGGACGCTTTATTTACGTGGACGTGGCCCTGGTTTATGCCGTACTTGGTTTTATCGGGGTTATTGTAATCGCAAGATATTTGGAGGGCGCACTATGAAACACTCGTGTATTATTATTGAGATACAGATGGGGAGAATTGAACGGGAGTGGCAAACAGTTAACATATTACTAAATAATTAGCATATGGAAATACTTGAAATTATCGGTGGGATATTAATCCTGATAGGAAGTGCCTTTCTGTTTCTCGGTGCTCTTGGAATCCTTCGGATGCCGGACGTTTATAACCGTTTGCAGGCCGGGACAAAAGCAACGACCCTTGGAGCCATGAGCCTCATCATTGGGGTTGGTTTCCTTGAACCTTCATGGATGATGAAATCCATCATCATCGTGGTTTTCATTGCTTTTTCAAACCCCATCAGTTCTCATGCACTGGCACGTGCCATGTACAAAAGAAAACGCTATCCAATTATCAAAAGCGAAGATAAGGATATGGATGCTTACATAGAAGTTTTTCAACAAGAAGAAGAGGAGGTAAAATCATGATCTATTTAATCTTGTTTGCGGTTTTGTTATTGCTCATGCTGGCAGCTGCGGTTTACGCAACTTTCCAGAGAGACTTACTTTATGCCGTGATCGCCACTGGCGTGATCAGCCTGGTGTTGTCGGTTATATTTTATATGTTGCAGGCACCTGATGTGGCGCTCACCGAAGCGGCCATTGGCGTGGCCCTGACCACTATTATTTTCATCATCACCATCCGGAATACCGTACGGCACGAAGATGAGCATGATAAGCACAGTAGAGAAAAGAAAATTCAACCTTAAGGTTAATATGCTTCAAGGTTTCAATAAATTAAATACTTAAATGTCCTTTTATTCCTTTTATGGTTCAAAAGAAAAATGATTTAATGGTTCAAATTTAAACGCATGAAAAATACGATTGTAATTTTATTGTTGGCAACCATCGGGTACTACCTTGGAACAATATTCTTTGGTATTGGTTTCGGCGATGCCCATTTTGCCAATGGGGTAAAGGACACCTATCTTGCGCTCACGACCAGCGAACTGAAAGTCGCCAATACGGTTACCAGTATCGTTGTTAATTTCAGGGGCTTTGATACCCTTGGCGAGGTTACGGTATTGTTCCTTGCAGCAACCGCTTTGGGGGGTATCCTTTATAAAAAACGTCACGCAGTGGGCGAAAGAACAGTATTGTTCCCCGCAAGCAGCATTGTGAAATCAGGTGCAAAACTTATTTTCCCTGCCATTGTGCTCCTCGGAGCTTATGTTTTTATACACGGACATCTTTCACCGGGTGGCGGGTTCCAGGGAGGGACAATCATTGCTACTGGGTTCCTGCTTATGCTGCTGGCCTACGATAATTTCTCGGTGAACCACAATGTTCTCTCCTTCATCGAATCTTTTGCAGGTATCTTTTTTGTCGCCTTCGGCCTTGCCGGATTATTGATAAGCGGGACATTCCTGGAAAATTTCATGCCTGTTGGGACGATGAACGATTTGTTCAGTGGAGGTGTTATCCCGATCATATACATCCTTGTTGGTTTTAAAGTGGCCGCAGAGCTTACCGGGGTTATTTATACAGTATTACACGAAAAAGATTAACGCTATGGACAGTTTATATAAAATGATAGAATATGGCATTTACAGTGCAGCCATCCTGTTGATATTGGTAGGGTTGTATGGTGCCCTGACGAAAAAATCACTCATAAAAATAGTGATCGGATTGTCAATAGTTGATGCGGGCATTCACTTGTTGCTCGTTTCAATCGGTTACTTAAAAGGTGGAACGGCCCCGATTTTTTCACCCGGTTATGAAGATAAGGCCGACATAATGGTTGACCCCATTCCACAGGCTTTGGTACTTACTGCCATTGTTATTGGATTTGCGGTTACGGCAGTAGCCCTTTCGTTGGTCATCCGTCTATACAGACATCACGACACTTTACAAATTGACGATATAAAGAACTTAAAATGGTAGGAACTCCCGTATTATTTATTGCAATTCCATTATTGGCGGCCTTTTTGATCCCGCTTCTCGGAATGATTTGGAAAGAACTGGTCAGGATAATCCCTGGGCTTGTGCTTGCCTATATGTTGGTTTTGTCCGTTTCGCTTCTCAGTTATGTATTGGAGAACGGGCCAATTGTAGAAGTACTTTCAGGATGGGCACCGCCGATTGGCATCAACCTCGTGTTTAGTGCATTTTCTGGCTTTCTGGTAACGTTGATGAGTTTTTTGGGGTTGATTATCTGGATTTACAGTTATCGCTTCAAAAGAAATGTTGATTTTGAACCATCAAAAAAATACTTCATCCTTTTATTGATGATGATTACCGGATCAATAGGCATTGTTCTTACAGGTGACATTTTCAACCTATTTGTATTTATCGAAATTGTTGGGATTTCAGGATATGCACTTGCAGCTTTCTATATGGGACGCAACAGTGCCGAAGCTTCCTTTAAATACCTGTTTATGGGTTCGCTGGCATCTGCATTCCTTCTTCTCGCCATAATGATAATATACAGCCAGCTTGGGACACTCAATATGGCCGATATTGCAAGTAAAGTCCATTTAATGGACCCAACTTACAAAGTGGTCGCTATTATATTTTTTATGGCTGCAATTGGTATTGAAGCTGAAATATTCCCGCTCAACGGATGGGCGCCCGATGTTTATACAGAAGCTCCCGGACCGGTAGGGGCAGCTTTTTCGGGAATTGTGGTGAAAGCCGCTGTTTATGCTGCCGTTCGTATGGTCTATACATTATTTGATGTTTCGGGCACGTATGATTTCCTGTTGATTATGGGTTTGATAACGCTCATTGTTGCCGAAACAACCGCTCTAAGACAAGACAAACTGAAACGGATGCTTGCCTTTTCAAGTATCGGGCAAATGGGCCTGGTACTGATCGCATTTGGTATCGGGACGCTCGAAGGGGTTTTTGCTGCATTGTTCCTGATGTTGAACCACGCAATAACAAAGTCCCTGCTTTTCCTTTCGGGAAGCTACCTTGTTTTTAATTCAAAAGACAAATACATTAAGGAAGTCAACGGTCTGGGCAAATTCATGCCCATAACTTCGTTCCTGTTTGCTCTTGGTGCTTTTGCCATTGTTGGCCTACCACCATTTGCGGGGTTCTGGAGCAAACTTTCCGTATTGACGGCTGCTGCTGACAGCAACCTGATTTTGATAATCGCACTTATATTAATTGTAAGCGTGATTGAAATCGTATATTATTTCAGGGTGGTGAACAGGATTTACTTCTTCAAAAAAGGAGAAAGCGTAATACCTCAAAGACCAACGGCCCACGCACTACTCGCTATGATAACCCTGGGTGCAATTATCCTGATAATTGGATTTTATCCCGATTCCATAACCGGAATCCTGCATAAGGCCTCTGCCGATTTAATGGATAAGACCAAATATATTAATGATGTTTTATCAGCAAAATAGTTTCTAAAATGACAAGAAGAAAAATCAACAAAATGAACACCAATACTCCCCTCTTTGAGAGGGGTAGGGGTGTGTCATCAAACTACTCGTTCATTTTATTGATTTTTCTGCGAAACTAAGGATAGAAAAAACAATTCGTAAAAGAAACAAAAAATTCAACAATGGAAACGATATATTTAATATTCATCATATTTCTCGGGGGGGCAATCCTCACCTGGATGGCCGGAAAACTTGGCAATCTTGTTCAAGACCTGGTTTTTCTTGCATCCTTGCTGGTTCCTGCATTTCTATTCTTCACCCGGATTACCACCGGTGACAGTGTCAGTTTTCAAATGTCAGGGGTTGACATGGTTTGGCAAATAAACGCTTTCGGTTGGTTGTTCTCGTTGATCGTCCTTGGACTGGGTGTTGTCGCTGGTTTTTATGTGGTGGGTTCACGCAAAGGGAAAGAAAGAAAAGGTATTTTCTACTTCAATTTCATCCTAAGCATTATGGCAATGTTGGGAATCTTGTTTAGCCGTGATTTTGTTTCCTTCTTCATTTTCTGGGAAATAATGACCTGGTCATCATATATCATGGTCGTGTTTAACGGAAACGATATCCAGCGTATCGGTATAAAATACTTTGTTTTTAGCGCCATTGGTGCTTATGCAATGCTGATGGCCATTGTAATTATCCACTCCATTACCGGGAGTTTCAACATTGACTTTTTCATTGAAGTATTTCCTGCAATGACTTTCCAGATGCAAATGCTTCTTCCAATTTTGTTACTTATTGGATTTGGGGTAAAAGCGGCCATTATGCCGATACATGTATGGGCTCCCGGAGCATACAGCAATGCACCTATGGGTTATACCGCCGTATTTTCAGGGGCACTTTCAAAGATGGGTATTTACGGGATGGCCATTGTTTTGGCAACAATGATTTCACATATCCCCCAAGGTTTCTTCTTCCGTGAAATCCTTGCATGGCTGGGTGGTATTACTGCTGTGATGGGAACACTTTGGGCCGTTTTCCAGGACGATGCAAAAAAACTACTCGCTTATTCTTCCATTGCCCAACTCGGGTATATTATCGTAGGGGTAGCAATCGGGACACCATTGGCAATGATGGCAGGTTTGTTCCTTGCGGTGATGCACGCCCTCTTCAAAGGGACATTGTTTATGGTGGTTGGCGCTATCGAACGCCAGACAGGGACAACGAATTTCACAGAGGTAACCGGATTGATACGAAAAATGCCCTGGACTTTTGTTGCGGCTTTGTTTTCAATTATTGCATTGGCCGGAATCCCACCTCTTGGGGGTTTTATTGCAAAATGGATGTTATATGAATCACTTATCCAAAGCAATCATTATCTACTTGTTATTGTTATTTTCTTTTCAAGTACCGCAGCTTTCCTGTATTGTTATAAATTCCTCTTTGGGTTTTTCCTCGGGCAAGAAGAAAAGGAATGGGCACATGTAAAAGAAGCTCCGGCCATGATGGTTGTGCCAATGATGATTCTTGCCGTTGCGACATTTGTTTTTGGTGCTTTTCCAGGACTCATCCTAAACCCTATCGATGCAGGGATGCAAACATTGGGATACCAATCTACACAGGGACATCTTTGGGAAATGTCGGTAATCTTTAACCAATGGGGCGATCAGGTTGCCATGACACCAATAATTTATTCCATAATCGGAATATTCCTTTTCTTCCTGGTTTTCTTAACGATCAAAGGGTTCAAGACCACAAAATATGTTACGACCAAGGATATCAGTTCTTCGGGCGAAATACCCAAAGAACACGAGAACCTGACTTTTTCAATTGGTTTCATGCAACCATTTTACCGGGCAGTTGAGCCGGTTATGAAAAGACAAGTTGATAAATATTATACTGCCTTTGGAAATGGGATGGAAGCACTGTTTGATTTCACAAGAAGGGTTTACACCGGAAACGGACAAACCTATGCTTTATATGTCATCTTGTTCGTGGTCATCATGCTCATGTTCAAGGATAGTATTTTTGGATAGTCTTAGGATTGGGATTTAATAGTACATTTTTATAAATGCGATAAGGATTCAAGGAAACAATGCGATAAGGATTCAAGGAAACAATGCGATAAGGATTCAAGGAAACAATGCGATAAGGA
>JAADJA010000176.1 GCA_013151015.1 Chlorobiota bacterium | reverse complement strand
GCACATCATATTGTATTTAAAGGTGGCACATCATTAAGCAAAGGGTGGAAATTAATAGACAGGTTCTCTGAGGATGTTGATTTGGCCATCGATCGAAGGTTCTTTAATTATGAGGGCAATTTGAGTAAAAGCCAGGTCAGGGCACTACGCAAAAAATCGTGCAGGTTCATCAGTAATGACTTTAGTGCTTATTTGAAAAAAGAAATATCAGCCATTGGGATAAATGATTTTGATTTAAAGGTAAGGGATTTTGTGGCTTCCGACACCGACCCTGTAATCATTGAAATTCATTATCAATCATTATCAGAACCATCAAGGTATATAGTACCACAAGTATTAATTGAAATAGGTTCAAGGGCATTGATAGAACCTTTTGAGCATCGACCTATTCAAACTATAATTGGGCAGTCGTTACCGGAAGCCGGATTTATTGATCAACCGAAGGAAATATCCCTAGTGCTACCAAAAAGGACGTTTCTGGAAAAAGCGTTTTTGCTTCATGAAGAATATCAGCGCACCCCCGTAAAAAGAAAATTTGAGCGAAAAAGCCGCCACTTATACGATCTTGAGAAATTAATGGATACCGGACATGGTTTGGATGCTTTGAAAGATATTGGTCTTTATAAATCAATTATTGAACACAGACAAATATTTTCACGTTTAAGTGAAGTTGATTACACCACACATAGCCCTGGTAAAATCAACTTTGTCCCTTCTGGTGAAACTTTAAAAATACTTGAAGAAGATTATAAAAAAATGCAGGAAAGTATGATATACAGTGATTCTCTAAGTTTTCCCGATCTTATAAAAAGACTTGAAGAATTACAGGCAAGGTTTCGTAAGGTTAATGTTGATTGAGATTATGAAATTTGCAAATCCCTACCCATCCCTCAATATCCCATACCTCACCTCATCGCAAAACTTCCCGTTTTTGAAAACGGCTTTTTTGAAAACAGCCTCTTTTTGAAAGCCATTTTTTTTCAAGTACTTTTTGGGAAGCCAGGTTGTGGCCGTATATCCCGGTGAAAATACGGACGATGTCGAGGTTTTTAAAACCAAAGTCAAGGATTTGCCGGATGGCCTCTGTCGCTATCCCTTTTCCCCAATAAGGTTCGCCTATCCAATAACCGATTTCGGTGGATTTCCGGTAAACATCCGTTTGCGGGACAAGGGCAATGGAACCCACCAATTCTCCTTCCAACTCAATGACAAAATAGGTCATGGGGTTTTTTGACAGGCACATGGCTATAAAGTTTTCCGCATCCTACCCAGAATAAGGATGGGGCATGGCATCGCGCAAATTGTCCCAGATATTTTTATTGTTTGCCAGTTCGGCAAGGCGTTTTATGTCTGTTGCTGAAAAGGGACGGAGTTTTATTTTATTTTTCATTCCGTAAAACTGTTTTGATAATGTTTTGGAATGCAAATTAACAAAAAATCGTTTGATTGTTGCTCGTTGGTGACAACACCTACGAGAAGCAAGGAGGATATTATTATCGGTTTATTCGATGAAGACAACACCAAATAAGAAGCAGGAAGGAAAATACTATCGGTTCATTCGTTGGTGACAACACCAACGAGAAGCAAGGAGGAAATTAGTATTGGCTCATTCGCTGGGGACAACACCAAAAAAGAAGCAAGGAGGAAAATATTATCGGTTTATTCGCTGAAGACAACACCAACAAAAAGCAAGGAGGAAAATACTATTAGCTCATTCGCTGGGGACAACACCAACGAGATGTACAGGGTATATCCCATATCGAAAACTGAACCTGAACAAATCAGAAAAACAAAAAACAAATCCCAAGCCTGCCTGTATGCATAAGCATAAACTCCAACAGGGTGGGACTTTCAAACAGCATAAATTCAGCAAATTGTTTCATGGCCCGGGTTCGGCTTAGGATTTACGCAACCCATTATATTTAATTGGGCCAATAGGTGCAGGGCACCAATAACATTTGTAAAAAAATAAATTAATCAACAAAGGGGCAGCGCACCGAAACCTACCTTGTCAATCTGGTGGGTCAACCGCTTTTTGAATATAATTAACGCCAATGACTATTTACAGGAATTGAAACAAAATCCTATTTCTTCCGATTGATCATAAAAACGCCTAAAAGGATGATGCCCATGCAGAGCAAATGGAAAAGGGTGATTTTTTCCCCATCGACCACTCCCCAGAAAATGGCAAAAATGGGGATTATGTATGTTACCGAGGAAGCCATGATGGGCGTGACCTTATGGATCAGGCTGTTGAGCAAAACAAGGGCAGCGGCCGTCCCGATTGTCCCAAGGAGGGCAAGGGCCAACAAATGCAACTGCCATTGTGGTTTCCCGACAACAACTTGCAAATCGGTGGTCAACAAATAAACCAATGCCACCGGCCCCGTGAAGAAAAACATAAGGGATGTGATCTGCAAACCGCTTAAATGTGTCAGGTTCGTTTTTACCTCATTTACACTTGTGGCATAGAACACGGTGGCCAAAACGATAAAGAAAGCATAGCTGTTGACGTTGGAAAAGGAAATGCCCTCACCGGAAGAAATAAGCCCCAAGGCCCCAATCAATCCAATGCCAAGGCCTGACACTTGTTTCCAGTTGAATTTCATTTTGTAAAACAGCAATCCGACCAAAAGGGTGAATATGGGCGTAAGGGAATTGAGCATTCCGGCCATGGCGCTGTCAATGCGGGTTTGGGCCTTCATGAACAAAAAGGCAGGGAAAAAACTACCGATAAAACCCACGATAAAAAAACTCTTCAGGTCTTTTTTCCGAAGGTATTTCAAATGCTTGATGGAATAGGGCAAAATGGCGAGGGAAGCAAATACGATCCGAATAGCGGCGGCCTGTTGGTCACTAAAACTTTTCAAGCCAATCTTCATCAGTATAAAAGAGCTTCCCCACACAAATGCAAGGAGCAGTAAAACCGCATACTGAAACCAACGCTTTTCCCAATACATAATCTAAGGAATTGAGCGGCTAAAGTAAGTAAGTTTCGTTTAGGGATTCCGTATTTGGAAAAGCCCAAACCGAACAAGCCGGAAAAGACAAAGGACAAAACTTTTCCGAACGACTGAAAGAAGTCCGTATGGATGGAACAATACGCAATTGTTTGAAATAAGAGACGAAACAATGTCAGTTATTCGCCCTTTTGGCATTTTTCCCCCAGGACATAACAAGCACTTCCTTCTTTTGGAGAAGCATTTCAGTTTGATATTTATAATTTTCAAAGACAAAGGAACAATTATCCTCATCAAACCCCAATGCACGGCTTAGCCTTGAACCTTTTTCAAGTACTATCAGGCCATGGTCAAAACTTTCCATTATTTTATGTATCCCTTTAATTGGGATCGTGGAATTTTTTGCGCCCCCGACAATCACGATTTCATTTTGGGGCAACCCGGAATGCAAGGCAATGAAATATGTATTTTGCCATCCGATAAAATCGATTATCAGACAAGGGCCTTCAACAAGGGATTTGTTTATGACATTGGAAATCGCCACGCCTGACTGATCTTCCAACCGCGGCAGGGGCGTTACATTGCTTGTGTTGTACACAAAAGAGAAAGCCACGGTAATCAATCCAAAGACCCATGCCTGCCTGATCCGTTTTGGGTTTAATTCCTTAAAATAGATTGCAATAAAAGGAAGGCTAAAAACAACAAGTGTCCCCGTGAACCGGTGTTGCAACAAGAGCACACCCTTGCTGGCATTGTACAGGAAAAACAAAAGCATGACCCAAAAAGGGACGCTCCAAAAAACCATTGATCTTATGGCCGGCCTTTTTTTATAAACACCGATCATGGTTTTTAAAACGAGGAATGCAACGGGCGGCCCCAAGGCAATCATCCATGAAAACGGGAAAAACCATATCCTCCTGAGCCGGGATTCGAGGCCAACATTATCGTTGTTGCCCATTTCGACAAGGGTATAATGATAATTTCCGTGGATGCTGTATAAAGCATCACCGGTTTCAAGCCAGTTGGAATACATCCAGATAACAGGGAACAATAGGGCAACAAAACCAAAAACGATGGATTGCTTCCACTTTCCCAAAAGCAAAATGAGCAATCCAAAAATGGCCATTACCAACCATGCTTCATACCTGAACCCTGCGGCAATGGTGATGAAAAATCCTGCCAACACCATATAGCGCACTGAATTCCCCTTAAGCCCCTTGGAAATAAAATCCATTGTCAGTACCAGGAAAAAGAGATAGGGCGTTTCGGAAAGGGCAAGGAAACCATTGCGGAACAAGACCGGGCTTATGGCCAGAAAAGCACTTGCGGCCAATGCACCATCTTTGTTGAATTCGCGTTTCGTAAAAGCGTAAAAAGGTATCAACGTGAAAGAGGAAAAAAGGATATTGACAATCTTTGGCACAAAAACGGGATTGTCCCAAACCATCAAAGCAACACCGTTCAGGTAAAAATGAAAGGGCGCCCAGATAGCCGTCTTTATCCATGTTGGATCGTTCATCCAGTCAATTGAAATAAAAATCCGGGTGACGGCATCGGCATCATCGGTTTGGGCAAATGGCAGCAAAACCACCTTAACGAGCAACGACAGGAACACGAGTTTATAAATATCGGAAATACGGCTGAAACTTAACTTTCCCATTGCAAATTCAATTTTCTTCCACAAAACTACGAAAAACAGTCCGGGGAAATGATAGGGCATAGATCAATAATATGAAAATCCGACACTCCCTCCCACTTCAACAAATTCGATCCTGTTGTCGTTGATTTCCACAATGGATTCCTTGGGTTCGACATAATGGCTGAATGTCCCATAATGTACCGGGATCACTTTTATTGGCTTTAGTTTAAAAATCATTTTTTCAAGCATCCCGGAATCCAGGGTCAGGGTCATTATCCAGCTCCCTTTTTTTGCAGCGCCCATATTCGGGACCATTAGATCAATTTTATGTTTGTCCAGGGCTTTGACAACCCTCTTTTTATAAACCGTGTCGCCTGTGATATATATACTGAATTTTTCATTGCCTTTCGATATTTCCACAAAATACCCATTCACGTTACCGGCCATAAATGCACTTATGGGATTGATTCCGTGAATTGCGGGAATGGCCTCCACCTCCACTTTGTATGATCTTATCCCAAACTTTTTTGTTTCCCCCCATGCCAAAACATTTTGCCGGGGAACACCCTTCTTTTCCAGGAGACTGGCTGCATTTCCGTTAGCGACAATCCTTGCATCAGTCGAGATTTTCGAAATCCCCTCGGCATCCAGATGGTCTTCGTGATCATGGGTCAACAGCCAAAGGTCAATATCTTCAAAATCACTTTCAGAATAGACAGGCTCTTCAATGCGCTCCGACTTAAACCAATAGAAGCCCGGATCCGTCCCTTTTGGGCACAAAACCGGATCAACGGCAATTTTAAGTTCCCCATCTATTGAAAAAATAAATGTGGCCCCGCCTATCCATTTGAATTTTATTTTCATCCTAAATATTTCTTTATCTACAAAATGACTATTTCAGCTCCATAACTTCCCCCAAAAGAGGTGAAAGTCCATTTTTGCCCTTTACATCATCCGTATAATGGCTCAACACACAACTTATATAATTCCCCCTTACTTTTACAACAACATAATATACAATAAGTACATTGCTGCCGCCCATCACAATTTTTGGTATCTTGATTTTATATCGAATCCTTTTGGCCGTGGTTTCAACCCCTTCAAAAATCACATCCACCTCTTCCATTGATCTTATATCCCCCATCCTGAGATTATCGGCCATTGTCAATTTGGAATCCGATGCGGTTTGTGCATCTTCCAAAGTGGTGTGCAAAGACCAGTCCATCTGCCCCAAATCAGGACATTGAACATTATGGACGTACATCCAATGGCAGGCAGGGCCAAGGGCAATTTTCCTTCCCGCAAAGTCAATACTGTCAATTTGCCGATAAGCATACACACTTTCGGGGATTTCATCATTTAAGAACATTTTAACAAAACGCCGTTCGAGCAAAGTATCCCTCTTGTTCACCGAAGTAAATTGAAAGCCGTACACACTCCCCTTTTTGTCATCGATGATATAATTGGCCGTGTACAGCATCATGCTGTCATCGCCCATTTCCTGATGGCGGAAGATCGAGTTTTTCCCGCCAAAAACGGTATCGGTAAACCCATTTGTTTTCTTACTGATCTTGAGCTTTTTCCTTATTTTCTTTAAACTCTTTTCAGAATAAGCTTCAGGGAAAAACAGCACTGCGATTCCATACGCTTCCAATTCGTAGAAATAGTTGCCTTCCTGGTGTATGCCGCCCAACCTGCTTAATAAACCGGAATTGGAATTGTCTTGGGAAAACCCTAAAATGGTGTTGAGCAATAAAATAATAACAACAGAGATCGTTTTCATGGTTTTAAGGATTGGTTCATGCTATAAAACTACAATTTTTTTGGTTGCGGGGCTTTGCCCCTTACTACTACATTCAAATAGGTTGGTGTTGACACCAATTGCAAACAATTCCCATCATCCATCCCGACAGCCTGGTGTTGTCACCAACCGCTGTTGGCCCTTCCTCTCGGTGCATCAGGTTCGTGTTGTCACCAACCACAGTTGGCCCTTCCTCTCGGTGCATCAGGTTGGTGTTGTCACCAACCGCATTCAGCTTTTTTTAAACAAGGCTTCGACAAGGCTGTCCAACTGCGATTGCCCAACTAAAACCATGGACAGGAACAAGAAAACGAAAATCAATTTTGTTTTTTTCATAATGCGAATATTGTTGAATGTTTAATCGTATTGGATTTATGTTCTGATGGACAGCTTCTGGGAAAGGAGGGATTTAGCAAAGCCCTATGTGCTTGACAATTATCCGGTTATTTTCCCAAATAGTCCTTTACAAATAAAACCCATTCATCCACTTCACCCTTTAGGTTTAATTCATTTATAATAGATTTTCCTCAGTATTTTTTTTGCCAATTGTTCAACCTCGCCAGAAATCCGGGGATCAAAATTCGATGTTTTGACCATGTCATAAAATACCACATCTTCACTTTCGGTGTCAATTATCATCAATCGCATTTCAGAGTATGGCTTTGTCGATGGGTCTATTATCAGCGTATTCGATGCCAACCCATAAAGAACATTGAAATGAGGTGGAAAATCAGGGTTGACCGTACCAGAGTAAACCAACATTAAGGCAAACTTGCTTTTGTGTTCTAAATTCAGTTCACCAAGTAGTTGTTTTGCCGAAATATTATCAAGTAACTTTGGCGAATCCTCCAGTTGTTCAAACAGTCCGGTGAAAACATTCATATCAAACATTGGCAAAGAAGTACTTTCAAGGGTATATTTCTTAAACAATAAATCATGTGTCAGGCTGTCCAAAAAAATTTGGTTTTTCTTTGTAAGAACTGAGTCGAGGTATTCCGTCCTTTTGTCGTTGGCAACAATATGCACTACCGGACTGTAAATTGTCAATGTTTCTATTCCCTTTTTACCTTTTTTAAAACCGGCAGAATATTTTGCCGGAACAAAACTCAACAGAAACAACATTGAACCCCCAAATAAATATATCCCATAATGTATTCTAAGATGTATTTTCATTTTTATCAAGTTTTTTCAACTTATGTCCATGGGCTTGCCATAAGCTGTTATACCTTTTAAATCCACGTCATTATCCCAATCAACCCATTGCTGAAAAAGTAAACCGTAAATATAAGATTAAAAATGGCAGCCAGGGCCGAGTGATAATAAAATATCCGGGACATCTTTGTATGCCGGTTCTTGAAAATGTAATAGGCCGACCATAAAGAAGCCAATGCAAAACCTATTGTCCCCACAAAAACAGAAGACCGTTGCAATATCAAGGAATAATTGAAAATTAAACTCATTTTACTTCAATCTTCTTCGCCCGCCTGACCGGACAGGCAGGTTATCAAAATTTTTCAATCCTCATTATCAGAAAGATGACTGCGGTTAAAAAATTTCTCTGGCCTCGAATATTTTTGTAAAATGAGTTTTGCAACGGTCTTAGTTGTTGGTAGTTTTGGTCTCTTTTTATCATGTTGGGCAATGGTAAATATACGATTGCTAAAGTAGGTATTTTTTTTGTCCTGTCGTCAATCAACAGATTCGTATTGGGCAATAAAAACAAAAATGGGCTTCAAATAGCAATTGCCATTGCACGGGACAATTCTGCACCGTGGAAGGCCGCCAATAAATATTCCAAAGTCCTTCCGAACTAATGGGAAGGCATTTATGTGGGCGTGAGAAACCCCTTAACAATAAAAGACCACGGGTTACACAACGGCCTTATCCAAAAAAGCAAATCATCTATGCGAATATGCAACAAGCGAAAGTCGTAACAGCAAGGGGATGTCTCGCTCCAGCGCACAATGCTAGCCTCCCGGTTCGACATGACAGCCCATTTGTTTTTATTCTACCTGCCGATTGTTGCTGATAACACCAACAATCGGCTTCCCTTCTACGCAAAGGCTTGCTTCGACCCAAAAGGTTCTTTCTCCTTAACGGTACAATCCATCCGGGTCGATCTCTTCCCTAAGGATTCGCAGTTCTTCTTCGGTTGGGTGGCTGTTATTGGCCACTTCATCGGCAACCAAGAGTTCGAAGCCGGTATTTTCGATAACCTGCTCAACTGTGACTCCAGGGTTTACGCTCAGCAGTTTCATCTTTTTGCTTTCATCGTCGTAACCCATAATACAGAGATTGGTCACCACACGATATGGCCCGGTGTCTTTTGGTAAACCCGCTTCTTCCCTCGCACCGGGCCCTGTAAGAAAACCGGGCGTGGTGAGAAAGTCGATTTTTTCAACGAAACGTCTTTTGTCGTGTATCATAATAGCAATGGTCCGCCAACAACTTGAGCCCACATCGTTTCCACCACCGCTACCGGGAAGGCGCACTTTAGGATTTTTATGATCGCCGATTACGGTGGAGTTCAGGTTGCCGTAACAATCGATCTGGGCACCGCCCAAAAAGCCAAATTCCACAAAACCCCGCTGGGAGGTTTCCATAATATCACAAATGCCCGAAGCAGCGATACCCTTATTATAAGTGCGCATATCGCCCACGGCAAGGGGGAGTTTTTCGAGGATGGCGCCTGTACCGCCAAATTCAAAAATAGGGACAAGGTTGGGCGCCTGCATCTTTTGCGCCAGGCTGGCCGCCAACATAGGTATGCCCGTTCCGATAAATGCTGTGGTCCCGTCTTCCATTACGCGCGAAGCGAGACAGATCAATAATTCCGATGGTGAATATTTTTGTTCCATGATTATGCTTCCTTAATGGTTAATTCCTCTAATTTGTTTTTGCCAACTTTATCGACAAGAGCTTTGTGGTCGGGCAGGTCATAAACCCACTCTTTCATATATGCATCCATTGTATCTTTCTTCTTTTGCTTCTCCACAAAACTTTTGTAGTGCGGCTCGTCGCGTTCGTACATCCCGCTCATTTCGCCCGGCCACGAACCGTAAGGTGCATGGACAACAGCATCCACAAGGTAATAAGGGATAATTGTTTTGTCGGGGTGCTCCCTTATCTCTTTTGTGTCCACGATTTTCTCGGCACTGATGATAAGTGTTTTACAGGCTCTGGCCATTTCAAATGCAAAACCGCTGATTCCATCGATCTGGCAATTACCGTGTTTATCCGCACGGTTCACATGGATGAAAGCGACATCAACTATAAGTGCCGGAAGCAAGGCCACCTTTTGTCCGGTAAAAGGGCATTCCACCACTTTTGCCGCTGATTTCTTTAGGGTATCCGTCCCCAGCATACTTCGGGTCGGGATAAAGGGGATTCCCATACTGGCCGCTTTAAACCTCCATGTGAGAGCTGCGTTGGACCATTCCACCAATTTGGTTATGGAGCCCGATTCGACGGCCCGGCGCATATTGGCCGAAATGCCATAAACTTCCAGGCCTATGTATGTGAAATCTATTTCCCTGACCATATCGGCGGCGAACAGCAAATCGAGTTCGTGCACGCCCTGTCCAACAATCCGAAAATTCCTTTTCCCGGAACGCACCAGTTCGCGGGCAAGGGTCATGGGGCAACGGACAGTTCCGTACAGTTCAAAACCGATATAATCGCCACTTTTCACAAATTTATCGATTGCTTCCTTCTCGCTCATGGTTTTGTCGATGAGCGCCTTGGATTTTTTCCGGTTGTGTTCCCGGAACCCGTCAAGGTCGATGGGTTGGATGAGAGGGCCTTCGCCTTCTTCAATAATAGGGATGTTTTTCAAATTTTGATTCATAGGGTTTTATTTTTAAGGATATAGGTTTAATCAATACTTCGGTAAATTTTTCTCGCGCAACGCCGCAAAGAACGCAACGTATTGATATACAATAATATATTAAAACATCTATCAAATCGCAAATACATAACAATCAACACATTGCAATTATCTACCGAACTAATGTTAATTATACTTCTGCAAATTTTTCTCGCACATCATATATAAAAACAAACGTAAAGGCCAACCATTGCCAACCCTTACGTCCGTTTAACCAATCACTACCATTTTTGCCTAATAATTCAGGATACTTGTAAAAGTAAGCTGTAAATTCATGGGCGAATGGCTCTCTATTGAATTTCCTGCACCAGTTGTCCATTCGGTACTGCCCCCAAAGCCATATTTCAATGAAACCTCTTTTAGTTTATTGTTCTTGTTCCAATACCTAAGGCCCAATTGAACTACAGGCTGAAAAAATGATTTCTTTATTTTTTCATATTTATAATATTCTGGTTCTATCGAAAAATTTCCAACATCAAGTATTTCCCCTTCACTATAATCATTGATCGCAATGATCGGGTTAAAATTAAACTCGAGCCCAAAGCCGGCTACAAAGCCCATATCGCCAGAGGAATTGTAGGTAGCCCCATTCCCGTAGTTAAACTGAAATACCAAGGGTATGTTCACGTTTCCAAAACCTGAAGATGGCCCAACTGAAATATCCGAATTCAACACCTCGGTTGCAAATGAAATCCCAAGCGTAACAGGTACTTCGGCAGAAATTGACATTTCATCGTCCAACTCAACAAGGTTATACCTAAAACCAATAATGTATCCAACACCATATCCATTGAAATGGTGCTCGTTATTATAACCATTGGGCACATATTTTACAGGATCAGACCCAACTTGTTTTAATACCGGATAAAGGTTTGAGGGGGTGGTATAATACAATAAGCTCCATCCTGCACTCATAAAAAACTTATCTTGAAAGCTTTGGGCGTTTAACGTTTGTAAGGCAAGGACAACGAATAACGAAAGTATTGTTTTTTTCATAATCTAAACTTTAAGGGGTTAATATATCATAATCATCACTTGAAAGCAAAATCAACAGCTTTAATAATTCAAAATTCTCATAAACGTAATCTGCAAACTCATCGATGAATTTTTGTCATTACCGGAATCAGCAGACTTTATCCATTCTTTTTTGCCACCAAAGCCATATTTCAGCGAGATTTCCTTTAATTTGTTTTTCCGGTTCCAATACCTGATCCCTAATTGAAGAATTGGTTGCACCCAGGATTTCTTAACTTTGGTGTATTCGTAATACGTTGTGTTATAAGGGATCATGTCACCAACATTTTTATCCTTAACGCTTTCCAAAAACATAGGGCTTAGGTTATATTCCAGGCCAAATCCGGCAACCAGCCCAACCGAATTCGATGAATTATAGGTAGCACCATTTCCGTAATTAAACTGTAGAATTATCGGAGCACTAAAACTCATCAGACCCTTATCCGGCCCTACCGTATTATCATATGTAAAATATGATGTATATGCAAGGTTTAAAGGCACCTCAACCGAAAAGGACTTTTCGTCTTCCAGTTCAATGATGTTAAACCGAAAGCTATAAACATACCCGATTCCAAACCCAATGAAATGGTGTTCCAAAGAATAGGGGGTGGGAGTGTAATTTGAACTACTACCGGTTTTGTCATATACCGGAAAAAGTGTGGATGGCGTTGTAACACCAAACAGGTTCAACCCCCTGCTCCTGAAGAACCTATCCTGGAAATCCTGGGCGTTCAGCATTTGTATGGCAATTGCCATGAAGAATGTAAGTAAGGTTTTTTTCATAAAACATTTTTTTTAGGCTATTATTAAAAACTTCTTCTATTTTTGCATAACCAAGATGTATCTGACTGATGGCAAAAATAACATTTTTTGTCAGGTATTTCAAAGCAACCCTAATTTAGATAAATTATGAATAAACCATTTTACTTCCTTGCGTTCTTTCTATTCCCGGCCATAACCATAACGGCGCAACGAATTGAGCAGGACTTGGCAAAGGCCAACCAGCTAAAGGCCGAATATCCCGAAGAACATGTGGCCTGTCTATTATCCGAATCGGTTTTTGATTTCAAACTTGAAACTTCAAAAGAAGGGGACAAAATAGAAGTCCTCCAGAAAACCGATCAGGATTTTATTTCGCTATTGGATTACACTAATTTCGTGACCTATATTTTTTACGACAAGAACTCGGAAATAACCCGGCTGGACGTTCGGGGAAAAAACAACAGAAAAACAGCGATAACCTCCGTTGACAAAGAGTACACCGGGAATGGGATTTTCCATTCGGACGGGCGCATCAAAATTTACGACCTTGATTTCAGTACCAAAGGGGAATTAAAACGAAGTTATTACAGCAAAACTTTTCACGACATCAAATATTTCACCTCTGTCTTTCTCCAGGAAGAATATCCCGTGTCGGAAAAAAAACTGGTCTTCAACATCCCCGATTGGCTCGACCTTGAATTGAAGGAAATGAACTTTGAGGGCTGCACTTTTGAAAAAAAAATTGATAAAACCCCCGGGAAAACGACCACCGTAACGTATGTTTTCAAAAATCTGGATGCACCTGCTGACGAAAGCAGGTCGTACGGCCCCACCTACACCATGCCCCATATTTTAATCCTGGCCAAAAGCTACAAAAAAAACGGAATTGAGATAAACCTGTTCAAATCGGCGGACGATCTGTACGCCTGGTACCACAGCCTCGTATTGAAAACCAAAAGCAACCGCGAAGTTTTACGGCCCATAGTCACAAAATTGACCGCCAACATGGAAACTGACGAAGAAAAAATCAAGGCAATATATTATTGGGTACAGGACAACATAAGGTACATTGCTTTTGAAGATGGGATTGCGGGATTTCAGCCCGAAGATGCAGACAAGGTGTGCTCGAACAGGTACGGCGATTGCAAGGGCATGGCCAACCTAACAAAGCAGATGCTCTTAATTGCGGGTTTTGATGCCCGTTTGACCTGGGTCGGCACAAGGCATATCGCCTACTCTTACGATATCCCCTCATTGGCAGTGGACAACCATATGATTTGCACGTTAATTTACAAAGGCGAAAAAACCTATTTAGATGCTACCGAGGAGTTTATCCCTTATGGTGATATTTCGGAAAGAATACAAGGCAGGCAGGTGATGATCGAGGACGGTGACTCCTACATACTGGAAACCGTGCCTGTGCTTCCTGCAAGCAAAAACTCGAAAATAACCACACTTGACCTTAGCCTTGAGGACGGGCAACTTTCCGGCAGCCTGAAAATGGAGTTCAACGGCGAATCAAAAATGGGGTTCCAGCGCACATACCAGTCCTTGAGCTCCAGTTATAAGTCCGATGCCCTAAAAGTGTACCTGACAGATGACGACAAAAACATTTCAGTAAGCGAAATCGAAACCATGGGAATTAACAACAGGGACACAACATTGGTCATAAAAGCGAAAATCAGGCTCGATAATCAAGTGTCCGAATTTGACAATGATATCTACATTTCCCTTGACAAGGACAAGGAATTTGAACATTTCGATATTGATTCCACACGGGCAAGCGATGTGCTTTTCAGCTACAAAATCCTGTTTCAGACACAGGTGACCCTTAGTATCCCGGAGGGTTACAAAGTTTCGTATTTCCCTGAGAACCTGAATGTATCGTCAGATGATTTTTCGTTCAACCTGGTTTTTTCCTATTCGGGGAATACCCTGGTTTTTTCAAAAACGATAGGGATACCCAACGCTATTGTCCGAAAGCAGGAATTCAAACAATGGAACGACATGATCATTGACCTTAAAAAGATTTATGACGACCAGGTAATATTGAGCAAAATATAACAATAACACAAACTCTGCAATCATTATGAGAAAAGCAAACCCAATTTTAGTACTGGTATTGTTCCTTTCCCTTGCTTCACCGTCAATAATGGCACAAAGGGGCCAAGACCCTAAAAGCCATTCGGAAATAAGGGAATCAAAACAAAAAGCCCAACGGGATGCCAAGATTTTTGGCAAATCGGACAAAGAATTCGAAAATACGGAAATACCGGGGAAATGGAAGGACGAATCGGCTGTGGTACTGGCACGCAAAATCGAATATATCTACGCCAATGAAAAAAAGGAAATCACCTTTGAAAAGATTTATCGAAGCCGGGTCAAACTATTGGACCAGGCTGCCGTTGAACTTTATTCCGAGTTTTACTTTATTGCAACCAATGAAATAGGGATAAGGATAATCAAACCCGATGGGGCAACGGATATCGTGGAAACGAGCCAGGCAATAGAGGTTGAAAACTCCGTGAAAATCCCCAAGGAGTTTTTCTCGTTAAAAGTGAAGTACAAAAAATTAGCTGTCCCCAACCTGGAAGTGGGCGATATAATCGATTACTACT
>JAADJA010000111.1 GCA_013151015.1 Chlorobiota bacterium | reverse complement strand
TGCAAAGTTTCGTAACCTGAGCTTAATAAATGTGCCAATTTTCCTTACGACGATCACGACTTTTGTTACACTTTATTTTTTGTTTTACAGACCAAATTGATTTATACGATTGTGCCGAGCTCCGAAGAAATATTTGAACAGAAAACCGACTTTAAGGATGTTATTGTCAGGGTTTTACGCTATAAGCATTATTTTGTTTTCACGGTAATTTTTGCTTTGGCGGTTGCATTTGTGATAAACAAATACAGTACCTTGAAGTATTCAAACGCTACCACCATTCTTTTGGCCTCTGAAAATAACGACTCATTTATGAGCGGGGACGATGTAATGCAAGGGTTTGGACTGTTTGGAGGGGCCGATAATGTTGAAAATGAATTGTCCATCATAAATTCATTTCGGGTAATTAGCAAAGCAATAGAGGAATTGAACTTTGAGGTTGATTATTTTTCTGAGGAAGACCTCTTGCCACTTGACTTTTTGCCCTATAAATCGTACCATGATTTGTACAAGAACTCACCGATCCATGTCATATTGGACCAAACCCATTTGCAACCTGTAAATGTAAGGATGTACATAAAGGTCTTAAACGATAGTACATTCAGGTTAACCGCTGCTGAAAAAGAGGTCGTTTTGTACAGTTATATAACAGATTCACCAATGAAAGTCCTTGATTCCCTGAAAATTGACGGGGTATTCAATTTTGGTGAAGAAGTGCTTTCAGAGTTTTATAGTTTTACCGTGTTTAAAGACGTGAGGTTCAATAAAAATGATTTTCTCGAAAAAGACATCTTCTTCAGGTTCAACAACTTGCTTTCGCTTACGGCACAGTACAAAGGAAATTTAAGTGTTTCCACCACTTCTACCACATCATCGGTTGTGGTTCTTTCCCTGGTAGGGACGCACCCCGGGAAAATTACGGATTTCCTCAACACGCTTACACGGGTTTATCTCGAGCAGAACCTGGAAAAGAAAAACCAAATGGCCTATAATACGGTAAAGTTTATTGATTCCCAGATTTCCGATATTGCCGACTCCCTGTCAATAGCCGAAAACAAGCTGCAACATTTCAGGTCGAAGAACCAGGCAATGAACCTTAGCTTTCAGGGACAGAAGATTTACGAGAAAGTAGGGGAGTTGGAAAACCAAAAGGCCAAATTGACAATGAAGCAAAAGTATTACGAATATATAAAGACCTACCTTGAATCAAACAGCAATGTTACTGACCTTGCAGCACCTTCTTCAGGTGAATCACAGGATCCTGTCCTTAACGAATTGATCGCAAAAATGATGGAATACAACAACGAAAGGTTGAAGTATATGGAAATTGGCAATGAGAAAAACCTGTTCCTGAAAGACTATGAAGTCAAGATCACAAATATTAAAAATACCATCCTTGAGAATGTCGATTATAATGTAAAGAAGATACAAATTGCGTTAAAAGATATTGACAGCCGTTCGGCTAAATTAACTTTGCAAATAGCCAGGCTGCCTCGAACAGAAAGGGAACTGATCGGTATGGAAAGGCAATTTACGCTCAACAATACGATTTATACATTTCTGTTGCAAAAACGGGCCGAGGCACAAATAGCACAAGCTTCAAATGCACCTGATTATGAAATCATCGATCAGGCCTCCTTGTTCAGGGCAGGTATAATTTCACCAAAAAAGAACATAAATTATATTATAGCGGTTTTCCTTGGTCTGTTCCTGCCGTTTGTTTTTATTATTTACCGGGACTTTATGAACAGTAAGGTAAGTGAGATAAAAGAAATCGAGGCAATATCCAACTTGCCGTTGGTCGGACAGGTTTTCCACAATAAAACCAAATCAACTGCCATAATCCTTGATTATCCAAAATCCCCTTTGGCAGATTCGTTCCGGGCGATTCGAACCAATTTGCAGTTTTTCTCGAAAGGTGTTGATAAAATGATAATACTTATCACCTCGTCGGCAAGTGGGGAAGGTAAATCATTTGTGAGCATTAACCTGGCTTCGGTGTATGCCCTTCTCGGGAAAAAGGTCTTGTTGCTGGGGTTTGACCTGAGAAGGCCGGCATTGTACAAAGATTTCAATTTGCTGAATGAGAAAGGGATTACTTCTTATTTGATAAAAAAGGCCTCCATTGATGCAATTATCCAACCGACACAGATCGAGAACCTTGACCTGATTGCTGCCGGCCCCACACCCCCCAACCCCGTTGAATTGATAGCTTCGGACGAAGTGGGCGTGTTTTTCGAAGAGCTTAAAAAACGCTATGATTATATAATAATCGACTCGGCTCCCATTGGTGCCGTCACCGATTCCTTCCTGCTTTTTAAATATGCCGATATAAACGTATTTACGATACGGCACAATTTTACATATACCGATGCACTTAAATCAAACCTGAAAAACATTGAAAACAAAAAAGTTGAAAACGTGACCCTTCTTGTGAACGATGTTAAACTGAAGAAGAATGCTTATGGGTATTCTTATCAGGAACAATATTACTCAATGGACAAGAAAAAAGGCTGGTTACGACGAATGTTTTCATCATCAAAGAAGTCAAAGAAAACCAAAAAAGGCTAATCTTCAGTAATTTCAGGACATGCTTTTCAATTCCCTAAATTTTATTGTCTTTTTCCCTATCGTTGTTGCGGTATATTTTGCGATAAAGCCAAAATTCCGTTGGGTATTGCTTCTTATTGCCAGCTATTACTTCTATATGTGCTGGAACTATATGTACATAGTCCTCATTATTTTCTCCACTGTCATTGATTATTTTGCTGCCATTGGGATTGCACATTATAAATCCAGGAAAATAAAGAAAGCTTTGTTGTTTTCCAGTCTTGGTTCCAATCTGGGGCTGCTGTTCTTTTTTAAGTACTATAACTTTTTCAGTAGCAATGTGAACTCCATTATGGATGGGCTTAACCTGTTTCATCACCTGCCTACTTATTCTTTTCTATTGCCCGTTGGAATCTCATTTTATACTTTCCAGACCCTGAGCTATACCATTGATGTGTATATGGGGAAAAAAGAACCTGAGCGGCATTTTGGTATTTTTGCGCTATATGTGTCGTTTTTTCCACAATTGGTTGCCGGGCCTATCGAACGTTCTACCCGTTTGCTTCCCCAATTTCACAAAGTTTTTGATTTTAACTACGAGCGGATAAAAAACGGTGTGGCCCTCATGGTTTGGGGAATGTTCAAGAAAGTGGTCATTGCCGACCGGCTTGCCGAGTATGTGAACGAAGTTTATAATAACCCTCATGCTTACGGAGGCCTACATGACCTTGTCGCTACCTTCTTTTTCACTTCCCAGATTTATTGCGATTTTTCAGGGTATTCTGATATTGCCATTGGGTCGGCATTGGTATTGGGATATGAGTTGATGACCAACTTCCGAAGGCCCTATCTTTCCCGAAGTATCCGTGAGTTTTGGCAACGTTGGCATATCTCCCTTTCAACGTGGTTCAGGGATTATCTGTACATTCCCCTCGGCGGAAACCGTGTGGTGAAATGGCGATGGTACTACAACCTATTTATTACTTTCCTGATCAGTGGCCTGTGGCACGGTGCCAACTGGACTTTTGTGATTTGGGGAGCCTTGCATGGAATATATCTCGTAGTGGCAATTGTTGCGGGAGACAAGCGGGAAAAATTAGCGGGAAAAATAGGGTTGCCCAAATTTCCCCGGCTTGTAAATGCCGGAAACTTATTGTGGACATTTGGGCTTGTCTTTTTTGCATGGATTTTCTTCAGGTCGAATACCTTGGGGGATGCAATGTTGATTATTGGGAACATCTTCGACTTTTCAACTTACAGTCTCGATCTGCAATTGTTCCATTTTAGGGCAGATTTTTATTTGTCTTTTATATTAATTGGGGCATTGATGCTTGTTGAAATTGCACAGGAAAAATATAACCTGCTTGAAAAATTGAAAGTTACCTCAAGGTTTGCAAAATGGGGCATTTTCTTGTTCTTGTTATTTTCAATATTTGTCCTTGGGAAATGGGACGAAACGGATTTTTTATATTTTCAGTTTTAATTTATTTATATGAACGAGCGCTTGCTGAAATATCTGATTTATGTAGGAGGGGCGATTTGCCTATATGCCTTTATTGCCGTTCGGGTAGAACCTCTGTACAATGCCGTTCTTGTTGAGAAAAAGGAACCCGAACATTTTGAGTTCACGAAATATGGGGAGTTGTATTATTTTAGTCAAATCTCCCACTTTAAAGAAGATTTGCCGAAACCTATCCGT
This sequence comes from Chlorobiota bacterium, assembly GCA_013151015.1. GTDB lineage: Bacteria > Bacteroidota > Bacteroidia > Bacteroidales > JAADJA01 > JAADJA01. The sequence continues at coordinate 3,860 of JAADJA010000111.1, read as the reverse complement.
AAATTCCGTTATTCAGAAAAACAAAGCAAACTGGAGGATGCTGATATTGTCACTTTCGGTGATAGTTTTTTTGATTTTTCAAGGGTGAAGACCGTGCCTGAACGTCTTGCTGACAGCTTGCATAAAAAAGTACATGCCATTTATTCCTTTTACCCATTCAATTATTTTAACCATATTGGTTATAAACGATCATCGAAAAAGGTTTTTATTTACGAAACTGTTGAGAGAATGATCCCCATACGTTTTGACCAACCACAAAACAGCCAAGAGGAGCTGGTCGATTGGGGTTCGCCAGGGATTGCGCGAAAAGTATTGGACTGGGTTTTCCCAACCAATGTAGAGGAAAGGCTGACAACGTTATTAAAAGGGAGTTACTTCACAAGACCTGCTTATTCTGCCATATCCACATTCAAGTTCGATGAATTTGGTTATATTTCTTCAAAAACACCTCTGTACAGTTTGCGGGACAAACCCTGGTTGTTCTACTATGAATCGGTGAACGATGAAGTTACGGGTTTTTATTATCACCATTCCCAGGAAGAAATTGATAAATATTGCGACAACATAGCCACAATGGGCAAAGAGTTAAAAGAAAAGTACAATTTTGATTTTGTTTTTTGCCCCATCCCCAATAAATACACTTTGTATTTTGATAAGGTAGATAAAAACGCAAAGTATGATGAGTTCCTCCCAAGGATTTTCAAGGGCTTGGAAAAGAGAGGTGTTGACTATGTGGATGTTTACGATGAATTTATTGACATGGATTCGGTTTTGTATTTTGGAACCGATTCCCATTGGAACGATAAAGGGGCGCAAATTGCAGTTGATAAAATTATCGAACAAATTTTAAAATGATTCGTTAATAAATAAAACTAAAAACTAAAAAACTTACTTTGTGAAAACAGTTATTCTAGCGGGTGGTTTTGGGACCAGGATAAGTGAAGAGACTTCCATTATGCCAAAGCCCATGGTCCAGATAGGGAACATGCCTATTTTGTGGCACATTATGAAAATGTACAGTTACTATGGACACAACGATTTTATTATTTGCTGTGGCTATAAAGGCCATCTAATTAAAAAGTTTTTTTCCGATTATTTTTTACGGAAGGTCAATGTTACCTTTGACCTTAAGAATAATTCAATGGAGGTTTTGAGCAATAGTGTCGAGCCTTGGAAAGTGACATTGATCGATACGGGTGAAAACACGATGACCGGAGGAAGGCTCAAGCGTGTAAGGGAATATGTGGGGAACGAACGTTTCTTCTTGACTTACGGTGATGGTGTAAGTGATATTGACTTTGACAAACTTGTTGATTTTCATATAAACCAAAAAACCCTGGCAACATTGACCGCTGTTCAGCCCCCGGGCCGTTTTGGCGCATTTAATTTAGAAAAGGACAATAACCTCATTGAGAGTTTCAGGGAGAAACCGAGAGGGGACGACGAGTCGGGTTCGGCATGGATAAATGGTGGTTTTTTTGTTCTGGAGCCCGAGGTTTTTGATTTTATTGAAGGGGATAAAACAGTCTGGGAAAGAGAACCTATGGAAAAACTTGCTGAATCAAAGTTGCTTTCGGCATACAGGCATCCCGGGTACTGGCAAAATATGGATACACTTCATGACAAAAACGTACTGGACAAGATTTGGAAAGACGGAAAACCGCCCTGGAAAAATTGGTAACCAGGCATGTATAACCAAAAATTAGAGAAAACATGAAAATTTTAATAACCGGAAACCTGGGTTACGTAGGCCCCGGAGTGGTAAAGGAATTTAGGGGCAAATACCCGGAAGCGGAAATAATCGGATATGATTTGGGCTTCTTCGCAAAATATGTAACCAATGCAGGGATAATCCCCGAGAGCTATCTCAATGTGCAATATTACGGGGACGTCCGTGAATTTCCAGGGCATTTGCTTGAAGGCGTGGACACGGTAGTGGCACTTGCCGCAATTTCAAATGACCCGATTGGGAATAAATTTGAAGAAGCCACTTTGGATATTAATTATCGGGCCGTAATAAACATTGCCAAAATGGCGAAAAAGCAAAATGTGAAAAATTTTGTGTTTGCATCCAGTTGCAGTGTTTATGGCTCGGCAGAAGATGCCCCGCGTACCGAAACTTCCGAAGTAAACCCATTGACAGCTTATGCCAGGTCGAAAGTTTTTACCGAAAAAGAACTGGCCGAGCTGGCCGGTTCGGATTTCAAGGTTACCTGCCATCGTTTTGCAACGGCCTGTGGAATGAGCGAACGATTAAGGCTCGATTTGGTCTTGAACGATTTTGTTGCAGGGGCGGTTACTTCCGGTGGGATTACCATACTGAGCGATGGTTCGCCCTGGCGTCCCTTGATCAATGTGAAGGACATGGCAAGGGCCATAAGATGGTCGCATGAACGGGAACATTCAAATGGTGGCGATTTCCTTATTGTGAACACAGGGAGCGACGACTGGAACTATATGGTGAAGGAATTGGCAGAACGGGTCGGTCAGTTGATCCCGGGGATCGATATTTCTGTAAATCGCAACGCTGCCCCCGATAAACGTTCTTATCGTGTTGATTTTGGCTTGTTTAAAAGGCTTGCACCTGAACATCAACCAATATTTAACTTGGAAACAAGTATTTTGGACCTTGTTCAGGGATATAAAGATATTGGGTTTGCAAACAAAAACTTCAGGGATTCGGAATTCATGAGGTTAAACGTGGTAAACGATTTATTGCAAAAAGGGATATTGGATAAGGATTTAAGGTTGATGAAATGAAATTCTCCGAAACCCGCCTTAAGGGGGCCTATGTAATTACCCCTGAACCATTTGTCGATGACAGGGGTTCGTTTGCGAGGGTATTCTGCAAAAATGAATTTTCAGCTATTGGCCATAAAGGGGATTTTGTGCAGATAAACCATTCAGTAAACAAACTGAAGGGGACATTTCGTGGTATTCATTATCAGTTGCCACCTTTTGGGGAAATCAAATTAATCCGGTGTATCTCTGGAAAAGTGTATGATATTATTGTGGATATAAGAAAAGGGTCACCAACATTTCTTAAATCGTTTGCAGTTGAGATTTCCGCAGATAATATGAAAATGATGTACGTCCCCGAAGGTTTTGCACATGGGTTTATTACCCTGGAGGATAATTCTCAATTGATTTATCATCACACGACATATTATGAACCTGGGCATGAGGCCGGTTTAAGGTACAATGACCCGGCTTTGCAATTGGAATTGCCCATCGGGCCGTCCATAATGACTGAAAAAGACAAAAACCACCCCCTGATCGATAATAGTTTTAAAGGAATATAAAAATGAAATGCAGACATTGTAACACGGAATTGAGAAATGTATTTACGGATTTGGTCTATTCACCGGTTTCAAACGCTATGTTAAGCAGGGAACAATTGAATGGGCCGGAGAGCTACTATCCATTGAAAATATTTGTGTGTGATAATTGTTACCTCGTACAAGTGGACGAAATGGAAAAAGCAGATAAGATTTTTGATGAAGAATATACTTATTTTTCCTCCTTTTCAAAGTCGTGGTTGCAACATGCAAAGGATTATGTTGAAATGATGATCGAAAAGTTTGGTTTTGACGAAAAATCGCTTGTCCTCGAAATTGCATCAAATGATGGGTATTTGCTGCAATATTTCAACGAGCACAATGTGCCGGTATTGGGTGTGGACCCAACAGCGAATACGGCTAGGGAAGCTGAAAAAAAAGGGGTGAGGACAATCGTTGATTTCTTTGGTTCAAAACTGGCCAAAGAATATCTGTTGGAAAATGGCAAACTTTTCGATCATCATTTCAACATAATCCTTTGCATGTTGAAATGATGATCGAATATACTCGAGGAAAATTCTC
>JAADJA010000235.1 GCA_013151015.1 Chlorobiota bacterium | reverse complement strand
TTCTCATTCTATGATATACTTGGAAAAGAAGTAATGAGAGAGAACGAAGGTTTTAAAAGCAACGGTCAATATATTTTGGAACAAGATATGTCGGAACTGAAACCCGGCATTTATTATCTCTCGGTTTCTTTGGATGGAAATCCGGCTTATAGCTCAAAAATCGTTAAACGTTAAGGTCTGAAAATAGAAAGCCCCCAATTTTGGGGGCTTTTTATTTTATATAATTTTTAAAACCAGATTATCTGATAATAAGTGGTTTTACGATTTGCCCCATATCGTTTTTGATAATCAGGTAGAACATCCCTTTGTTCAGTTTGCCTAAATCAATAAATTTGTTGGAAGTGTCGAAATTATCATTTTCATAAACCTGAACTCCCAATGAATTCACCACTTTCAACTGAACGCTTCCAGTAGTATTGAATTCAAAATTGAAAACCCCGTTTGAAGGGTTGGGGTAAATATTGATTTCTGTGTTTGCGATATCTTCTATCCCAGTACAAACATTCACGGTGATATAAGCTTCCTGCGTAAAGGTTTCGGTATTGGTCCCGTCAGAAACAGTAAGTGTTACATCATAAGTCCCTGCTGTGGTATAAGTAACCACAGGGTTTTCCTCCGTAGAGGTTTCTGGATCCCCTCCGGGGAATTCCCAGCTCCAGGAAGATACGGCACCCAATGAATAATCGGTAAACTGGACCTCTTCGTTTTCACATACATCGGTTTCTTCGGCAATAAAATAAGCCGTAAGGGTTTCTGCACCAATCCCAAAAAATTCAAGGTATTTTGCCATCAGTTCAGTTTTGGTCGATGTGCCATCGTCCAACCCGCCAAATTCGTGCGAACACCCAATGGTTTTATAGGTGCCTGCATCATAGGCTACACCAGTTCCATATGCAGGTGATTGGTTCGCCAAAATTTCAAATGCCGGTGAAGTGGCCGTTAAATGATCGACATAGCTGTTGTCCCCTGAATAGCCGAAAGACATCCCTTCGGTAAATGTTCCGTCTTCGCCGAGCACATTGCTTAAATCACTTGTGCCATCTTCGGTTGCGTTGATATTGAACATTGGATGTACGGGTGTGGGCGAATCATAATACCAAGTATCGCCACCTTCCATGTAAAGGTTTCCACCAGCGTTCAGGAAATCGGCAAACTCTTGCCCTTCCCCTGAAGACAATACATGATTGTCGGCATAAATCCCAAGGCAAAGGAACACGGATGAATAGAGTTCAAGGTCATCCGGGATGGATGAGAGTATTTCGGCAGTTACACCATTTGCCGACATGGCATCGAGCATGGCAGGGGCCGAGTTGTTATTGGCATCCAAATCAACAATGCAAACCGGTATATGACCTACTACCTCTATGAAAGAGCCTTCCCCGCTTATTCCCATATCGGCGGAAATATCCATATTGAAGGTAACCATATGGCCAACAGGGGTATTTGCATCGGCTGTAATGGTATATACCTGTTCGCTATCCGTGTTCGCGGCCATATCACCATAATTTATTGTTGCTTCATCAATGGTGATAAAAGGATCGGGACAAATAAGCAATCCACTGACCGAATAGGCATCCGAAGAGCCTTCGTTTAAGAGCTGAACGATAATTTCGACCGTTTCGCCCGGATCGATTTTCTCGTTCCCGTTCCCAGTGGCATCATCAATTGAATAGGAATCCAGGTTCATGACCGGTGCATGCAAATTAACGTTCATTGTTGAAGTCCACAATTCTTTTTCATTACCATCGGTAAATTCAACATCTATGGTTGCGGTATATCCGTCAGGGGTGTCTTCTGCAATTGTAATCGCAAAAGCCCCATTGCCATTTGCGTTTTGGTTTGCACCAATGTCACCAAAACTGAATGAATCATCAGTGATAACGATATAGGGGTCATTTGTGCCGATAACGGCATTGATCCCTGTGGCATCCACGGAACCCACGTTGGAAGCGGTTACGTTGAGCAAAACCGCTTCACCATAGTCGGCTTGTCCGTTATTGTTGCCATTCGAATCATCCACTTCACATTCCTCAACAACAATCCATGCCTGGTTGGAAGATGCAACCGTGATGTCCTGGTATATTGTTTCAAGGTTAAACCCGGTCGCGACCAATGTGGCGGTTCCGGGTGTAAGTGTATGCTCGATTGTCACACTTCCACTGGCATCAGTAACCCCATTGAAATAATCACTTCCGTTGGAGATACAAACCATAGCCCCTTCAAACAGGCCTTCCGGACCATTAACAGTTGTTGTGAAAGGAATTCCGGCCATGACAATCTCGGAAGAGAGTGAAATACTGCCGGGTGCTTCAGTACGGGGTTGCATGGAAGGGTCGCCAAATGTTGTCCATGTTTTAGCCGTTTCCCAATCGTCACTACCTCCGGATTCGGTTGTCATCAATGTTAATCCGTTAAAAACAATTGCACCAAGGGTCGTTCTTCCTTCGGTTGTGTTGATCCCGTTTTGTCCGGGGTGGTCGTCATAATTGTAACCTCCGGTGAGGATGTCGTTGAAATAATCCTGTCCGCGCATAGGAGGTTGCCAGGGCTGGCTTATGGTAGCCATTAGTGTCATTATTGCTCCACCATTGCTTTTGCGAAGCCATGCCTCGGCAAAGCAAGTGCCGGTATGGAAATCACCGTTGTCACAAGCTACCGAAATAATCCAGGGCAGTTTATCGCCATTGGAAAGTGCAGATACGTTGCTGTTGCTAAATCCCGTTGTTCCCCAGGAAGTAGGGGATCCATGGCCACAATAGTTGATAATGCCCGTTCCGTTGTTGACAGCAGTTGTTACCATGCTTATGTTTGCGCTTGGGTCATAAATTGGGTTATGGGAATCAAAGGAGAAAGGTTCCAGCTTATCATCAAAAATAATTTGTATATGTTCATAATCAATTTCGCTATCATCACCATTTGTCGCCCCTTGATCGGAAGCAATGCCCGTAGATATTGCATACCAATCGCCACCTATCTCAGGGGTTTTTTCGTAATTGATTATTTTATCAACCTGAACGGTGACATCGGAAGGCGAATTTGCTGAAATCCGACCAATGGTTATATCTGCGTAATCATCACTTCCCACAACACATCCAAGCTGTGGGTCCATGGGCGAACCACTACTTAGGGTTTCGCATTTAATATCGTCCCAGTCACCCACCAATTGGACATACAATAGGTTGTTGTTTGCATCGTAGGCATCCTGTACAAGTGTTTTTACATTGGTATTGGTAGCAACCACTTCCATAGAAACATTGTAACCTTTTTCCATTTTCCAATCTATCCAGGGCTGGATGGCATCTTCGTCACGATCGGTACAAATTACCAGAATATCACCGTATTGCCCAATGGTCAAATCGTCTTTTGCATCGGGATAGTTGATGAAAATGGAACTGTAGATTGCATTCATCTCGGTTAATACCGTCTTTGTGTTTTTTGGCAAAGGGTTAATCACCGGGCTGTCGTTTTCAACTAATTTAACGGTAATTGACTTATAAACCCTCAATGTATTTTGAACAGCATTGTACCTGAAAGGATAAACATAAACATTTGTCCCTCTTATATCTTTTAGGATATAAGGAGAAGTTTGGGTGGCCAGATTTTGAGGGTACCAATTATCGCGCAAGGAGCTTTTGCTTATTTCATAAGGGATCGTTGAAGGATCCTGGTCGCGGTATATAACGCCACGTGACGGGAGCAAAGGAAAATCGAGTGAATACTCTTCATACTTGCCTTCAATTATTTCAAGGCTTACATTTTTATTGGCAGATAGTTTCACCGAAGCATGGATAAAAGGCAATTCTGCAAAGCCTTTCTTATTGGTAAACACGCTTCCTTCAAAAAGGATTTTGGAATAAGGAATACCGTCAATATTTATCTGACTTAATTCATAATCCCCAAGGGTGAAATTCAATTCATATTGATCACTTGTAGGTTGATTGAAGCTTACTTCAAAGCCGGCAGATGCATAAAGCCCGGCAAAGAATAACACAAACACAATGGATAATACGGTTTTCTTCATCTTTTGAAAGTTAAAGGTTAAAAAAACTCCCAGGGTCTTACGCCTGAGAGCTTGAAGTTAAATGTTATTTGGAATGGACGATCCGTTTCACGAGTTTGTACTCTTCCGTTTCGAAGTGCAGGAAGTAAACACCCTGCTCAAGGTTGGAGGCATCGAAACGAATCCTGTGGTTTCCGGCAGTTTTGTTACTGTTGTTTTCAACTACGGCAACCTGCTGGCCAAATGTGTTGTAAATGGTTACTTTAATACTGGAACCTTTTGTGAGAGAGAAACCCAATGAGAATTCGTTGGTAAACGGATTTGGGGAAATATTTACATTTTCTCCGTTTTCTATTTCAATAATACCTGTGTAAATAAAATACAATTCGTTTGACATTTCCGATTCACAACCATATTCGCTTGTAACGATAACATAATATGTATCGGTTGCAGATGGAGTGTAGGTTTGTCCGGTCGCACCTGTAATTTCCCCATTGGAATCATACCATTGGTTTCCACTTATGGCACTCGATACCAGGTTTTCGGTTTCCTGTGTAATCACAGGTGTTTCGGGAACAGCATTTACCGTAAGGGTAACATCATCGGAAATCGTTGAACTTCCATCTCCAACAACAACAGTATAAGTAATGGTTTCGTCTGGCATGGCAACCGGATTGTAAATATTGGGGTCGCTCAGCCCTGTTGTTGGGCTCCATTCGTAAGTATAACCACCGTTACCTCCCGAAGCAAAGGCATTCAGTTGTGAACTTTCGCCAAGGCACAAATCAGATGGGTTAGCTGAGGCCGTTACGGTGAGAGGGGCTGCACCACCTGCAAATGGTGGGAAAATGATAAAATCGATCCAGGCACAGTCGCCATTACTGGAAACAGAGTAATCTTTTTCATAGGCCCATTTGAATGTATGTTCGCCGGCTGTAACGGGATAGGATGCTTCTTCCCATCCAACTTCACCAGACCATTCACCTTGTTGTACGCCATCCATATAAAACCTCAGGTAATCGTAATTCTCTTCAGAAGATACTTTTCTGAAAAAAGAAATTTGATCGTCGGCTGTAACGTTTACGGTTATTGTTAAATCAGAGGTTTGGTCATCGGTTATTGTTCCCGACTTGGCTGCGTAATCCCCTTCATAAGGGTCGTCTCCATCAATTTGCCAATCGGCTGCCCCTCCAAATCCCCATTCATAACTATCAAAACCTGCAGATTCAAAGTCTTCGATAACAAGGCCTATATTTAATGCTAAGGTCAAATCGGCTCCATAAACCCCGGCCAAAACGGAATAATCTATTTCAACTACATCCCCTATTTGGGCATTTGCATCAACGGTAACATTAAATACGGCATTTTTGGTTTCACCGGCTTCTATGGTTTCCAGGTCATATGTGGAATTGTTGATCGTGATCAATCCACTTGTGGTTGCTGCCGTGGCGAGGGCATCCAATGCATCACTTGAACCTTCGTTCATGTTCACTACGATAATATCGGCATTTTCGCCCGGGTCCAAACGGCCGTTGTTGTTGCCATATGCATCATCCACATAAAAAGTCCCGACTTCGACAACGGGCGCATTCAAGGTAATATTGAATACTGAGTTCCAGGTATCGGTCCCATCGGTAATGTCCATATTGAACTGGACCACATGTTGGTCTTCGATCAATTCATTCACCGTAAATTCAAAAGCGCCCATTTCGGTAACACTTGCATTGGGATCGATATTTGGCCAGCCATGGGTCGCATTGTCAATGGTCACATTTGCATCCGTTGTGGAAATGGTGGCAGAAAGGTTGGTGCCTGTAATACTCCCCAAATTTTGAAGGGCCATATCCAGGAGGATATTTTCGTTGTAATCCACTTTGCCGTCATTGTTCCCATTGCTGTCATCTATCGTAAACTCATCAAAAAGGATATAAGCACCTTCGGGGGAAGAAACGTTGACTGTTCCTATAAATGGTTTCAAGTTCTGGCCTGTAATGACCACATCTGCTTCACCGGGAACGGCAATGGGGTTGAACATGTTCACTTCGGCAAGTCCGGTTTCGTCGGCAATGGCACAGCCACAAAGTTCACCATCTTTTGAAATTGCCACGTAAGCATAGGCATCGGTATTTACAGTAAAGCTTGCTGCTCCAAGGGGCATAAGTCCCTGGTAATTGGCTGTGGCATCAGGTGGTTGCGAAAAATAAATCATAATCGAAGGGTCGCCCATCAAGTGATAGATCTCCCAATAATAGGTTTCCATGCTCGATCCGGCCTGGGTAACGGCAAGGTTGCCTGCCGAAGGCATTTGTCCCTGGGTTGCGTACCATTCCGCCAAAGGTTCGCCACTATCGTGGAAAGTGCGGTCGTAAGCACCGTAATGGTCCACATTGTAAACAGGGTTGGCTGCAATAGCTTCAAAGCCTACACCGAACCAAAAATCTTCGTCCCAATAGGTACTGTTTGATCCGCCAATATATCCAAGGGCACCTTTGTTAGCGGCCCTCAGCATCTCTTCCCCAAAGCAGGTAGTCTGGAATTCGACGGAAGAACAACAGTTCCCAATTACCAATGGGTATTTGTGATTGTTGGTAAGCCCGGGGATATGGCCAATGTTGAACGCAGGGTCTGACCATCCACTCGGGCCGCAATGTGCTGTATAATTGGCAAAGGAAACACCATCGCTGATATTTTGCCTTATCTCCTGTGAGTAGTTTCCCCCTCCCGGTTCGGGCTGGAGATAGGTATGTGAATAAATACCATGGGCGGCATTGAAGTAATAAGTTGTTCCGTAATTAATCTGTCCGTTGCCCCAGGTAAGCTGGTGGCTTGCATCGGCACCGGCAACCATCACTACTTCGTCAAGGAAAGAAGGATCGGGGAATGTGTATTGTTCATATTCCAGGGTTTTGTCAATTTGCGGCTGCAGTTCGGTCAGGTTATTTGCCGACCATCTCCCATAATAGCATTCTGGATAAATATCGCCTGTGTATTCACAATAATAAAGATCGGTTACATGACCGGCTGCCGTACCGGTAAAGGCTGGTATTTGTGCAACATCGCCCACGAACAAAACAAAGCTCTGTGCATTTGCACCTGTCGGGGGATTATTGTAATAGTCTTCAAGAAAACTTTTGATCGAAGAGGTTGTATTTCCCACATTTGGGTCATCGGTATAAGCCTCAACTACATTGAAGCCTTTTTTTGTTTTCCATTCAACTACAGGTTGAAGGGCGTCTTCGAACATGGGATCGGATACAATAATCATCGTTACGGGCTCATCCATGATCAGCTCTTTTCCTTCCAATGGCTTGTAATTGATCAGCTCATTATAAACCCTTTCATAATATGGGGAAAACAACTTTTGTTTCCGCGAGATGGTTTCACCGATATCCGCATTGTTAAAGTCGATACGAACATCGAGGTTGGAAAAAACACGCACCTGGTTCGTTACCGGATTATAGAGAACCGGGGAAATCTCGACACGTGCCATATGCACGCCCCTCATAATCCCCAGATCAACGACCCTTACAATGTCCTGGCCATAAAATTCATCAATGTTGTACCTCTCCTGGTTGTAAACAAATTCCAAATCGTTGGGGTCATCAATGCTTTTTGAAACCGGTGGCTGGACCGGCAGCACGAAATTGTCAATTCCGTATTCCGCCAAATCCGCTTCAAAATAGGTCATGTTATTGAAACCGATGTTAACGGTAGAATTTACCGGGATTTCAATTAACCTTTTCAGGACAGGAAGTTGAGGGTCTCCTTCACCTTCGGTGTAACCATATCCGGGAACGTTCAATAATGTAAAATAACCTTCTTTGGTTTTTACATTGATGAAATTAATGTCGGAAAGGGTGCTACTCATTTCTAAAGTTGAGTAGGTGTTTTTCGTGATTTTAAGTGCGGTGGAAACATTTGAGTTCACCTTGATGTCGCCGGCAAATAGCATGCTGGAAACAAATGCCGTCAGGGTTAAAGCCAGCATTGCCTTTTTCATAATCGTATTCTTCTTCATTCGTACTCTTTTTAGGATTGTTTTTTGAATAAGTGAAAGATACGAAATAACTTCCCCATTTAGGCAAGTTCTTTTCACCTTTTACTTTGTTGGAAAAACATTAAATAAACTGTGGCTAT
>JAADJA010000112.1 GCA_013151015.1 Chlorobiota bacterium | reverse complement strand
CAATTACGAGAAATTGTTTTGGGGTTTCGGATTTCATCCTTTTCCCTTTTCCCCCGGCAACTATGATAAGTCTTTTTTCCATTGATACGAAATTTGGTAGTAAAGGTATAAAAAAGCCCCTCATTGAAAATGAAGGGCTCGAAATTTCATGGAAACCGTGAATTATATTACCAACATGGCATCGCCATAAGTAAAGAACTTATATTTTTCCTTCACGGCTTCTTTATAGGCTTTCATCAAGAAGTCATATCCGGCAAACGCAGCTACCAACATCATCACAGAGGATTTAGGTAAATGGAGGTTCGTGATCAGTGCATCTGCCACATGGAACTCATAAGGTGGGAAAATGAATTTATTTGTCCAGCGGTCATAAGGCTTCACTTTCCCGGTAATCGTAACTGCCGATTCAATAGCTTTCATGGAAGTGGTACCAATGGCACAGACTTTCTTTTTGTTTTCCTTTGCAGTATTGATAACATCTGCCTGGTCCTGAAGGATTATAAGTTCTTCGGAGTCCATCTTGTGCTTGGTAAGGTCTTCCACTTCGATATCCCTGAAATTCCCCAATCCGGCATGTAAGGTGATTTCAGCAAAATTAATGCCCATCAATTCAAGTCGTTTCATCAATTCCCGGCTTAAATGAAAACCGGCGGTCGGTGCGGCAACGGCCCCTTCGTGCTTGGCATAAATCGTTTGGTACCTTTCGGCATCTTCTTCGATTACTTCACGGCCATGTATTTTTGGGAGAGGCGTTTCCCCAAGGCGTTTCAAGGTTTTTTTGAATTCTTCGTAGGGGCCATCGAACAAAAAGCGGAGGGTGCGCCCCCTTGATGTCGTATTGTCGATTACCTCGGCAACCAATTCCCCTTCTTCGCCAAAATAAAGCTTGTTCCCAATCCGTATTTTCCGTGCCGGGTCAACCAAGACATCCCAAAGCCGGCTATCTTCATTGAGTTCCCTTAAAAGGAAAACTTCAATTTTTGCCCCTGTTTTTTCTTTTTCCCCATGAAGGCGCGCAGGGAAAACTTTGGTGTTGTTTATCGTGAAAACATCCCCTTCGGTAAAATAATCAAGTATGTCCTTGAACTTTCTGTGCTCGATTGTTTGGTTTTTCCTGTTAAGCACGATCATCCTTGATTCGTCCCGGTTTGGGAGTGGGTGTGATGCAATTAATTCTTCGGGTAAATAATACTTGAATTGTGAAAGTTTCATGTGTTTCTGTCTGTTTAAATCGACCCCATTAAAAAAGGGGTGCAAAGATAGTCCATTATTATCGCAAAGTCAAGTAGTTGTGGCTTTTTTTCTGCTTTGCCCGTTATGAAACGTTTTGAGGTCGGATAATGTTTTCAAATTGATCGATTGTAAGGGCATCTTCAACGTTAAAAGAACCTATTTTCGTTCGATACAGTGAATTCAGATATGCCCCAGACTTTAAAGCCTTGCCAAAATCCCGGGCAATTGATCGGATATATGTTCCCTTGCTACAAGAAATCCGGAACGCCACTTCGGGAAGATCGACATTTGTAAGATCAAAGGAATGGACGGTGACTTTACGGGCCGGCAATTTCACTTCTTCTTTGTCCCTTGCCAATTTATAGGCCCGTTTCCCTTTTACCCATATTGCAGAAAAAACAGGGGGGACCTGATCGATGACCCCAATAAATTGTTTTGTTGTACCATGAAGCATTTCCTCATTGATATGCCGGGTTTCATATTTCTGGTCTATTTCGGTTTCCCTATCGAATGAAGGGGTGGTGGAACCAATGAAAAATGTGCCCGTATATTCTTTTTCGAGGCCCTGGAATTCTTCGATTTTTTTTGTGAATTTCCCGGTACAAAGGATCAACAAACCTGTTGCAAGTGGATCGAGGGTCCCGGCATGTCCCACCTTGATCTTTCGAATCCCGGTATGCCCGCGAAGCAGGAACCGTATCTTGTTTACCACATCAAATGAAGTCCAGCCGGAAGGCTTGTTTATCAGGAGTACTTCCCCTTTTTGAAAATCATAATCCATTAGTGAATTGTTAAATCGAAACCAAGTGCAATTAAAATCAGGATTGTCGCCCCAACGATAATCCGGTAATATCCAAATACTTTAAAACCGTGTTTTGAAAGATATTGGATAAACGATTTTATCGCAATCAAAGCCACTATAAATGCAATTACATTTCCCGCCAACAGGATGGGAAGATTATCGACATTGATGGCTTGATAATTTGATAAAAGCTTATAGGCCGAAGCTGCGAACATGGTAGGTACGGCAAGGAAAAAGGAAAATTCGGCGGCGGTTTTCCGGTTGAGTTTTTGGGTCATCCCGCCAATAATGGTTGCCGCCGACCGGCTCACACCGGGAATCATGGCAATACATTGGTACAAACCAATTATAAAAGCAGTTTTGTAAGTTATCTCTTGTTTCTTTGCAGGTTTGTCAAACCATTTGTCCACAAAAAGCAAAATTATGCCGCCAAGGATAAGCATCACGGCCACCACGATTACATTTTCGAGAAGGCTATCGATGAAATCGCTCAACAATAGGCCAATAACGGCTGCCGGGATAAAAGCAACGAACAACTTATAATAAAACGTCAGGGTTTGGAAAAACCGTTTCCAGTATAAAACCACTACGGATAAAATGGCCCCAAACTGAATATTGATAATAAAGGCTTTGACGAAATCATTGCTTTCCATCCCAAGGATGCCTTCGGTGAGGATCATGTGCCCGGTGGAAGAAATAGGAAGGAATTCGGTAATGCCCTCCACAATCGCAATAATAATAGCTTCTATCCAACTCATAATGTGTCGTGATTTTTTTTGATATGGATGATTTTGTCCCGTGGGGACATTGCGGAAACCCTCCTCATCCTAAAAAGAAAATATCGGATTTAATCTTTGGGTTTTTTCATAATGGCAAATATCTCCACCACATAGCCGCTAAGGATCAGGATGGGCGCCAGGGTCAGCCTCCTGAAATTGAAAATGTCATCGCTGAAAACCTTGGGGTCATCGGAACCGCCGCCAATCATCAGCAAAAAACCAACAGCAATCAGGACAAGGCCTATAAGCAGGAGCTTGTAATTCTCTTTTCCGAAAGCAAATTGGGATGATTTGGAAACTGCTGAGGCTTGCTTATCAATGTTGCCCGCAATTTTATTTGTTTCTTTCTTTTTCATGGTGCAAAACTACTATTTTATTTAATAATACAAATTGTCGGTTTTAATCTTAATGTATTTCCTTACAGCAAAGAAATTCGACAGCCACGAAATCAATACACCCAACAAGATAACAAGGCCGAACAGGATCAGGAATATATTTATGTCCTCCAGGTCGATGAGATTGGGGAATTGCCGTTGTGAAACATAAACAATGCCCATCAGGATCAAGATGGCGATAAGCGCCCCTATGATTCCCTGTATAACCCCTTTGATGATAAACGGCCGTCGGATAAAGCGATGGGTTGCCCCCACAAGTTGCATACTGCGAATGATAAAGCGCTTGGAATAGACCGAAAGGCGAATGGTGTTATTTATCAATGCAATGGCAATGAACAACAGCAAAGCCGTAAAGCCAAGGATGATGATACCGATTTTCCGTACGTTTTTATTGATGACATCCACAAGTGATTCCTGGTAACAGACCTCTTTTACGTTTTTGTTGGAAAGGATATCCGCTTTGATAACCGAAAGGCTGTCGTTATTGGCATAATCAGCATTGAACCGGACTTCGATTGTCGGTAGCAGAGGGTTGTAGCCGAGGAAATTCGTGAAATCCTCCCCATATACCTTGGTGAATTCCTTTGCAGCCTCTTCCTTTGTGATATACTCTGTTGACTTCACATAAGGCATGGCATCCATGGTTTTTTGCAGTTTGATGATCCCGGCTTCGCGCACATTGTCTTTCATAATGATGGAAAAACCAATATTCTCTTTCATGTAATCCGAAAGTTTTTTGGTGTGCAGGATAATCAACCCAAAAAGCCCCAACATGAACAAAACAAGGGAAATGCTAACTACCGTTGTGATATACGAACTATGGAGCCGCCGCCGGGCATATCTTTCTTCCTGTTTCGACATATTGCGGCTAAATTACTGATTTTCGGTTTTTAAATCCTGGATTTATGTTTTTTTAGGAAGAAAAATATTTTGGGTCACAGGTCTATGCTGACGAAATCAAACCAATAAAACTTGCAAACCTGATTTCCGTCAGTTTATTTAGTTTTGCAAAAACGTATCCGTAATAATCCCATGATTGAAATCAAAGAATTTAGAAATGTTGACAGGGATTTGTTCAGCAAGGCCCTTGAAATCCGAAAGCGGGTTTTTGTGGAAGAGCAAAAAGTCCCACCGGAACTTGAGTACGATGGGTTTGAAAATGAATCGCATCATTATTTGTTGTTGTTGAACAACGAACCCATCGCAACAGCAAGATGGAGAAAAACAGATGAAGGGATAAAACTGGAACGTTTTGCCATGCTTCCCGAATTCAGGGACAAAGGCCTTGGCTCCAAATTGCTTCAACGGGTTTTAAATGATGTTTCAACTTTTGGGACGACGGTTTACCTTCATGCCCAGATAAAAGCAGTTCCCTATTACGAAAGGGTCGGCTTTGAAAAAAAGGGGGATATGTTTATTGAAGCGGGGATTGAACATTATTTGATGGAATTAAGATAAAGCTGTTGATCCGAAGCAGGCATTGTGGGGATCGGATAGCTTGAACTTTTGTGGGAGGATGGTAAAAGTATCAGACCAAGGCAAGGGGACAACAAGATATGGAATTTGTGTGAAAGCCATCAAGACATGGAATAAGCGTCCACGCTTATTTCTCACTTTGATAACCAATAAAATAATTTATCAGTAATTTATTCATTGAGTTGGTTTAATAACAACAATTAGCGTGGACGCTAATTGCATGGTAGGGTAGGGCGTGGACACATTGTATGGTGGCCTAAATCCCTTGCGCTTTCCATCCATCCAAACTAAAGTACATTAATTCTTTAAACCCAATCTCTTTTAACAAGCCTATGGTTTCTTTATAAAAACCATCCAACTCATCAGGTTGGTGGGCATCGGAACTCAGGGTGATCGGGATTTTCAGGTGATGGATTTGTTCCAGGATTGCGGGGCCCGGGAAAGTGGAACCGGAACGCTTCTTATATAACCCCCGGGTGTTTACTTCCACAATTGAGCCCGTTTCTGAAATTGTTTTCAGGCTTTTCCAAACCAAATCCTTGTACCAGCTTTCCTCTTCCGAAAAATAGCGGTCTTTATTGTGCATTTTTATTTTGTCGAGATGGGCAATGATGTCAGGACTTTGGGTGATGGTCATTTCCCTGACTTGCCCGTAATAGGTTTCAACCCCTTTTCGGATATTGCCATTGAACAGCTTCTGCAAACCCTCGTCATAGGTTTCGTAATTTGGCCCATCGATAAACCAAAGCCCTTGTTTGTCACTGTTTCGGACAAGATGTACACCGCCAATTGTATAATCCAGGTTGCCTTGCTTCACAAATTCCGAAAAGCTTTTTGTTATCCCCGGGATAAAATCTATTTCGAGGGCAAGGAAAATATTGATCTGGTCTTTGTGTTTTTCTTTCAGGGAATTTATTGCTGAAATGTAATTATCGAAATCATCTTCCTTTATCGAAAAACTGTTATCGAAAGGGACAGGGGCATGGCCCGAAAAACCCAGGGTATGGAATCCAAGTTCCAGGGCTTTTTTTATATATGCTTCCGGTTCGGCCTTGCCATCGCAAAAAAGGGTGTGTGTATGTAGGTTGAAGTTCATTTTTTTGTCTAAATAAGGTTTTACAATTCTTCTACAACATCCACAACTTTATAAACTTTATCTCCCCTTCGGATTAATTCCTTAACGGACATAGAACAGGTTTCTCCTTTTTTTGTTGTTTCCACTTTCTTTTCGTCCACCCTGATTTCATTTACGACATCCTCATACACAGCTGTTGTCGGACCAATGATTTTATAATCTTCACCTATTGATAAATCATGGGTTTCCATTTTAATTTCCACCACATTTATTTTTTTGAAATAATTGGTGACCTTGCCCACATAAATTTTCTTCTTTGTTGCTCTTGACCCATATTTTTCAGTCCATTCGCCCATTTCCTTGCCCATATAATAACCGTTCCAGAAACCGCGGTTATAAACGGTGCTTAGCTCGGCAGTCCATTTTGCAATGTTCTCTTGTGTGAAATCATTTTCAAAATAGGCATTCACGGCTTTGCGATAAACCGAGACCACCCTTTTTACATAATCGGGTGCTCTGCCGCGCCCTTCTATTTTCAAGACCCTCACACCGGCTTTTATCACTTTGTCAAGGATGTCGAGGGTTTTTAAATCCTTGGGCGACATGATGTATTCGTTGTCAATTTCCAGTTCGATGCCCGAATCCTGGTCGGTTACCTTATAAGGCCGGCGGCATTGTTGCAGGCAGGCGCCACGGTTGGCCGATGAATTCAGGTTGTCGAGACTGAGATAGCATTTCCCGGAAATTGCCATGCACAATGCACCATGGACAAATACCTCTATTTGTACCAAATTCCCCGAAGGGCCTTTTATCTGATTTTCCTTAATGGATTTCGTAATGGCTGCAACCTGTTTCAAACTCAGTTCCCGTGCAGTGACCATTACATCGGCAAATTGCGAATAATATTTGACCGATTCGATGTTCGTGACATTAGTCTGTGTTGACATGTGCACCTCCATTCCAACTTTCCGGGCATAGGTAATCACCGCCATATCGGTGGCAATTATGGCTGAAATATGGGTCTTTTTAGCAGCATCCACCAGTATTTGCATTTCCTCAATTTCATGGTCGTAAATCACCGTATTGAGGGTCAGGTAGGTCTGTATGTTATTTTCATCACAAATATTTGTAATGGTATTCAAATCCTCAAGACTGAAATTCTTGCTCGATTTGGAACGCATGTTCAGGTGCCCAATCCCAAAATAAACGGAATCAGCACCTGCTTGTATGGCCGCACTCAGCGATTCGAAAGAACCCACCGGGGCCATTATCTCAATATCCTTAGCTTCCATATAGTAATTAGAGTAAAATTTTCGGCAAAGGTAGGGGAATTTGGAGAAGTGAAATCCATTAAAAAGATAGGAATTTATAGGCCATTTAATGAAACAATTAAAAAACTGTCATACTAAATCATGAACACGGCAATGATTTAATGTTCTGGAATGGCCAGCATTCCACAAAGCAATTCCTTGTCGGTGACATCACCAAAAAAGGGAGGCAGTAAAAACGCAAATGACAACAAAAAACAAAAGAATTGTCATAACCCAAAATCTTCGTCCGAAGCTCGTTTATAGCCATCAATCTGGATTTGTTTTTCGTCAATGGTGACAATGGAAAAGCTATTGTTCCCCAGCCCTCTGCCATCCACCATCCCCAGTTGGGTGATGTAATGTATCCCGTTTATTTCTTTGTGGATTTCCTCATGTACATGGCCCTGGAAGTCTTCTTTGGGGTATTGGATTTTCTGATTTAAGTAAGCAAAAAAATGTAATTTTGCCAATACCATGGAACTACAACTTAGGCCATCATTGTTTTGGGATGTTGATGTAAAATCAATCGACATGCAAAAAAACCGGGCATTTGTAATTGAAAGAATCACTTCACGTGGTCGATTTGAAGAATTTAAGGCGATGGTAAAATACTATGGTAAGGATACAGTGAAAGGTACTTTGTTACAAACCAGATATATCAATAAAGAAACATTATCATTTTGCAGTACAATTTTTGAAGTGCCAATAACTGAATTCAGATGTTACAAACTCGCACAATCGAACCCGGGACATTGGAATTATTAAAGAAGTTAATGTCCATACCATACTTAGATTCATTTTATCTGGTAGGTGGCACTGCTTTGGCATTACAGCTCGGTCATCGCACGTCAATTGATATTGATTTGTTTACACCGGATGATTTCGACAAAGATAATCTGATAAAAATCTTAAATGAAGATTTTGATGTTTCGATTGAATCTGAAAATGAAAACATGGTAATTACTTTTATCAACAACATTAAGGTTGATTTTGTGAAAATGGGCTATCCTATTTTGTTTAAACCTTTTTTGATCGAAAATATCCGAATGCTCGATATTAGGGATATTGTTGCAATGAAACTAAAAGCCGTTGCACAAAGAGGTAGCAAAAAAGATTTTTTTGATATATATTTTCGGCATTGTTAGTTTAGTATACATTTCGTACATTTGCCGAAAAAAACCATGGATTGTGTAAGGTGCAAATCATCAAATAAGGTAAAAAGAGG
>JAADJA010000108.1 GCA_013151015.1 Chlorobiota bacterium | reverse complement strand
AGGCTATTCAGGAAAATTTGTGCCTTGCCTGCCTGACCGGCAAGGCAGGCACCTTGTTCATTCTATTTGTTTCTTGAAAGTAATGAATTAACAGAAGTCCCCTAAAGTAAATTGCACTATCGGTTTTAATGGTTTTTTCACGACCTTTGTCTCACCGAAAATCATCCGATGACTTTGGTCATCGGATGAGTATTACATAAATATGACATCCGACAAAAAAAGCATCGCAATCCTGGCCGAGATCTTTGTGAAAAAAGGGCTTAGGCATATTGTAATTTCACCCGGCTCGCGCAATGCGCCCATTATAATTGCTTTTGCCAGCCATCGCAATGTGGAAGCCCTGAGCATTGTTGACGAACGGAGCGCGGCTTTTTTTGCGCTGGGGGTTGCACAACAAACCGGAAAAACAGTTGCCATTGCATGTACCTCAGGAAGTGCAGCCCTCAATTATGCACCTGCCATTGCCGAGGCTTATTACCAAAAGATCCCACTGTTGATACTCACCGCCGACCGTCCTGCGGAAATGATCGATATGGGTGATGGGCAGACCATAAGGCAAAAAAACGTGTATGCGAATTATGTGAAGAAAAGCTATGAACTCCCTTCGGAGATAAATACCGGTGATGAATTTAATAAAACAGATCAAACGATAAATGAAGCCATCAACCTAACGGTTTCCCCGGACTCCGGCCCGGTCCATATCAATCTCCCTTTTGCGGAACCTATTTATAATCAAGTGGAAAATATGGATTGGGGTATTGATATTGTTGACCCGAATCAGGAAATCAAATCCATTGACAAGACTGAATTGGCTTCCTTGGCAAAAGTATGGAACAGTTCATCCAAGAAGTTATTGCTGGCCGGAATGATGAAACCAAATCCCGGGTTATGCAGGGTCCTTGGGAAAATCACAAAAGACGGTTCCGTTGTGCTTTTGACCGAAACCACTTCAAACCTGAAAAGTGAAGATTGTGCCTGTCCGTGCATCGATAAAGTGGTTTCTGCCATCTCGGAAAATGAGAAAACCAATTTTCAGCCTGAATTGCTCATCACTTTTGGCGGTCATGTTATTTCAAAAATGGTGAAGCAATTCATCCGGACGAACAAACCTGTCCATCATTGGCACATCGATCCTGTGGAAACAAACATGGACACTTACCAATGCCTGACCAAAAGCATTCCTTTACGGCCAATGGATTTCTTTGCACAATTACTACCGGAAGTCGAACCGGTAAATAGTGGCTTTCAAAGCCTTTGGGAAAGCAGGAACGAACGTTCCGAGCAAAGACACCGGGATTATTTAAACACGATAGGTTATTCCGATTTAAAGGTTTTTGAAAGCCTTTTGAATAATATCCCCGAAGGGAGCCATCTTCAACTGGGCAACAGCACACCGGTTCGTTATGTGCAACTGTTCAAGCCTTTCAAAAAGCTGAACTACTTCTCAAACCGTGGGACAAGCGGGATTGACGGCGTGGTTTCAACTGCTGCCGGAGCCACTTTTGTTTCAGGGAAACCGACAACCCTGATTACCGGCGACCTGGCATTTTTCTATGACTCGAATGCCTTGATGAACAATTATTTGAATGGGGACTTAAGGATTGTCATCATCAACAATTCAGGTGGCGGGATTTTCAGGTTTATCCCCGGCCCGGACACCACAGGGCATTTGGAGCAGTTTTTTGAAGCCAAACATAATCTAAAAGCCAAATACATTGCAAAAGCATATGACATTCCCTATTATTCCGCCAGCAATCTTTCAGAATTGAATTCCATCCTCGAATACTTTTATTCGCCCCATAACGGAAAAGCCGCCATCCTTGAAATATTCACCCCAAATGAAAAAAATGCCGTAATTTTGAGGGCATATTTTGAATATTTAAAATCCAACAATGGAATTAATCGATAAACATAGTAATCAGTTATTGAAGCTTTGTGATAGGTTTCATGTTATTGAACTATATGTATTTGGCTCTGTGGCAACCGGAAGCACAAGACCAGATAGTGATGTTGATTTATTGGTTGAATTTGGAAATGTTGATATTGAAAATTACTTTGATAACTACCTGGAGTTTAAAGCATCGTTGGAAAAATTGTTTAAAAGGAAGGTTGACCTTTTGGAAAAACAAACCTTAAAAAACCCAATATTGATAAAATCGATAAATAGAAATAAAAGAAAGCTTTATGAACGAGCGGATACTGAAATGGCTTTATGACATAAAAGGTGCTATCGATGAAATTGATGGTTTTTTTGAGAATATCCCAAGGGGTTTTGAGCAGTATAAACAAAATATCATTCTTAAGAGGGCTGTGTTGAAAGGGATTTGGAGATAATTGGAGAGGCCGTGAACAGGATCGTGAAAAATGATCCAGCATTCCCTATTCAAAATGCAAAAGGAATTGTTGGGTTAAGAAATCAAATTATCCATGTCTATGATAGTGTTTCCGATGAAAATATTTGGGCAATAATCATAAAGCATATTCCGGCTCTGAAGGATGAAGTCAATAAAATTATTAAAGATAGTTAATTAGGGAACACATAAAATGAACAAAGAACAAATATGTGATTATTTAAGCTCAATCCGTAGTGAACTGGAAAGGACTTATAATATTAAAACCATTGGTTTGATTGGTAGTTTTGTAAGAGACGAAGCCTCACCTGTAAGCGACATTGATATTGTATATACTTTAAAGGAAAATTCTCAGTTAAGCTATTTTAAACTTTATGATCTACAACATAAGCTAGAGAATCATTTTAACCGTAGAATTGATTTGATTAATTACAAGTATATCAATCCATTGATTAAATATAAATCAGAGAAAGAAATTTGGTATGTATAGTGATAAAAATTTGGTTTTTGTATTGACTATCCTGGAAGCAATTGAAAAGATTTATATTTATTCCAAGGACTATGACAATGCACATGATTTTTGGCAATCAAATAATCAAATGAACTATAATGCAAGTACAAGCCTTCTAATAGCAATAGGTGAAGAAACAAAGAAAATCGACATAGGGTAAAAGAAATTTCCCGGGATCCAATGGAAAGCGATATCTGATTTAAGGAATCGCCTTGCACATGATTACAGGGGAACCGATCCTGATATTTTATGGCAAATTATTACCGAAGAGTTGAATACCTTAAAAAAGGCTTTAATTGAAATCTTGGGCTTTGTCAGTTTTGAAAATGAAATGTTGGAAAAAGCCCTGGATTCTGAATATTATAAGAACATTCAATACTTGAGAAAGTAAATCAGACTTTCATAATTTAACTTCTTGACATGACCCGCAACTGGAAACCCATAAAAAAATACAGCGATATCTTTTTTGAATTTTATGAAGGTATCGCCAAAATCACCATAAACCGCCCGGAAGTGCTCAATGCATTCCGCCCAACGACCGTTTCGGAGATAAGCGATGCACTAAGGGATTGCCGGGAAAACCCCGATATTTACGTGGTAGTGTTAACGGGTATTGGCAACCGTGCTTTTTGCAGCGGTGGCGACCAAAACTATAAAAGCAAAGGGGGCTATCTCGATAAAAATGGAATCCCAAGGCTGAATGTCCTTGATGTGCAAAAGCAAATCCGGTCGTTGCCCAAACCTGTCATTGCCATGGTGAACGGTTACGCCATTGGTGGCGGGCATGTGTTGCACGTGATGTGCGATTTGACCATTGCTTCAGAAAATGCCATATTTGGACAAACCGGCCCAAAAGTGGGAAGTTTTGATGCAGGCTTTGGATCTTCCTATCTTGCCCGTCATGTGGGCCAGAAAAAAGCGCGTGAAATTTGGTTCCTGAACCTCCAGTATTCTGCCGAAGAAGCCGAAAAAATGGGAATGGTGAACAAAGTGGTCCCCTTTGAACAATTGGAAGACACCACCGTGGAATGGGCACAGATAATGATGAAACGCAGCCCCA
Organism: Chlorobiota bacterium; assembly: GCA_013151015.1. Lineage (GTDB taxonomy): Bacteria > Bacteroidota > Bacteroidia > Bacteroidales > JAADJA01 > JAADJA01. Next base: position 4,375 of record JAADJA010000108.1, on the reverse strand, counting down.
TGGCATTGCGCATGATAAAGATGGGCCTGAACGCCGAACTGGACGGACAAGCGGGGATACAGGAACTGGCCGGGAACGCAACATTGATGTTTTACAATATGGACGAAGCCCAGGAAGGGAAAAATGCCTTTCTTGAAAAAAGGGAGCCGGACTTTAAAAAATTCCCAAAATTTCCGTAACTTGCAGCGTGGGTTATTATGTCTTGAATATTCATTAAATAAGCCGATAAATATCGGGAAAACTAAAAAGGATATTGTTAGGCGTTAAGAGTTAAAAAGTTATGCGTTTACTGTTCGTTTTGACCAAAGCAACGCATAACCCATAACTTTTAGCTTAATAATCCACACAAAAAGCAATTGGGAAAATTTAGGGCTCTCTTTTTTTTATAAAGAAGTTCAAAAAGATGGTATCAATATCTGATTGGCAAAGAAGAATACGTGGGAAAAATTTAGAAGATGAACCTTAAACCCTGGATACAAGCATTTCGTTTGCGCACATTACCACTTTCGCTTTCCAGTATTGTACTGGGGTGTTTCCTTGCACATTACGATGGCAGGTTCAACTGGAAAGTATGCACCCTTGCCCTGCTCACTACCCTGTTCCTGCAAATACTTTCCAATCTTGCAAACGATTATGGCGACTCAAAGTATGGTGTGGACAATACCGACAGGAAAGGGCCGCAAAGGGCGGTTCAAAGCGGTGAAATTTCCCCAAAAAGCATGAAACGGGTCGTAATAGGTTTTATGATATTGTCCTTCATTAGCGGTGTCTGGCTGATATATGAAGGGACCAAAGGGATTTCGTTCACAACGGTTTTGGTTTTTCTCGTTCTTGGCCTGGGTGCAATAGCCGCCGCCGTAAAATATACCATTGGCGACCACCCATATGGATATTCCGGTTTTGGCGATTTGTTTGTCTTTCTGTTTTTTGGGCTTACCGGCGTAATCGGAACTTACTTCCTCAACACGCATACCTTTAAGTGGGAAATATTGTTGCCCGCTTCGGCTGCCGGTTTCCTGAGCACTGCCGTGCTAAACCTCAACAATATGCGTGACCGTGAAAACGATAAAAACTCAGGGAAAAATACCCTGGTCGTAAAAATAGGTGTCGAAAAAGCCCGCTGGTACCATTTGTTTCTTTTGTTGGGTTCTGTTGTTGCCGGACTTGCTTATATGCTCCTGAACTATCGTTCACCCTTTCAGATGTTGTTCCTCTTGACCATCCCTTTGCTTTGGTTGAATGTTTCGGCCGTTTTCAAAAATACCATCCCCGAAGAACTTGACCCTTACCTGAAAAAGTTGGCCATTACCAGTTTATTGTTTTCTTTGGCATTTGGGATTGGGTTGTTGTTTTAGGCAAGATTCCGCTGTACTGCTGTGTTTAAATCCTGTCCCCTACCATGTTAATTATCATAGGGTAATCCACCTGCTTTCAATAATTTTCCTTATCTTCGTTGCAACTAATTAAGTTGGAAAACCTTGTTCTGGATTATGAAAAATTATCATTTACCGCTTTTCTGTGCAATACTGTTTCTTCAAATTTCGTCAATATCATCCTAGCCTTTTATATCCAAAACAAAAGATATATCATTGTTATTTGGCAATGTTAATCAATTCTCCTTTGGGGAAGCCGCTTTTATGGATGTGGATGCTATTTCGGGGAACAATGTTATTGTTGTTTACCGTGATTGGGACAACCTGAGTTTTGGGACAGCAAAGATCGGGACATTTAGCAATGACAAAATCACATTTGGCGATTCGGTTGTTTTTTCGGCATCAAATACTTTCCTGCCAAAAATAAAAACCGTGAACGATTCTGTTTTCCTTGTTGTTTACCGTGATATGGGCCAATCGGGCAAAGGGGTTATTGTTAAAGGTACAATGGTAAACAACAGCATCGTTTTTGGCCCATCGCTCCCATTTAGCTGTGCCATGATCTCCTCTACTTCTTTGATAATGATGGAAAGTATTTCTTTCATTATTGCTTACAAAGACAATGGGAACAATGGTTTTGGGACAATCCGAAGCGGGAACCTTGAAGAGGGGAATATCCTTTTGGGACAGGAATATGTTTTTAATGAAGCCACATCCTACGAAAATGTGCTCTTGCGCTTATCCGATACCACATTCCTGGTTTCGTACCGCGATGCGGGAAATGGGGAAGCAGGGACCATAAAGGCCGGGGAGATAATAAATGGGATTGTTGTTTTTAGCGAAGCGGCTGTTTTTTCACCTTCCCCGGCATGGGATATTTCACAGGCAAATATTGGCCCCGCCCGCTTTATGGTTTCTTGTTCAACCGATAACCAAACTGGCGAAAGCGTCTTGGGGAACTATGAAAACGGCGGGCTGTACTTTTCAGACCCATTTGTTTTCAGCGATACGGTAATTACAGCAACCTCCACAACGATTATCAACGACAGCATTGCGGTTGTTTCATTTTCCGATGGGCTGAACAATGGTGCGGGGACGACAATTTTGGCAAAAATCAATTCAGGTGGGATTATCTTTGGCGACCCTGTTGTTTTTAAGCCCGAAGGTTCTTTTACTTTAAGCGAAACGGTTTTGTCCGATTCAACATTTTTATTGGTCTTCAGGGACGGTGGAAATGAATTCTCCGGTTCGGCCATTATTGGTAAAGTACAGTTTGATCCTATCACGGGAATTGTTTATTTCCCAGGAAACATTGATGGCCTTGTTTTCCCAAACCCGGCAAACGACCATTTTTATGTTGAGGGCAGGGACATCAGCAAAGTAGAATTAATGAACTTAAACGGACGAAAAATACTGAGCTCAAAAATTACTGCCGAAAAAACCCGGTTTGGTTTAAGTGGATTGGAAAAGGGCATTTACATGGTGAAAATAAGCAGCAAAGGTAAAACTGAAATCCGGAAATTAGTTGTAGAATAAAAACCTATACGATGAAAAAAAACCATATTTATCCTTGTTTATGGTAATAGGCTTGTTTATTTTAAACACACTCTGTTCCCAAGATGCGCAAATTATCGACAGCCTCAAAAACATGATAATCACCACTCCTGAAAGTGATACCCTAAAACCTAAATACATTAACGACCTGGTATGGCGGATAAAATTCAGCGACCCCGATACCTCTTTGATACTGCTCGATCAATCGGAAGCATTGTCGGAAAAACTGGATTTTGCCGATGGGCTGGGGAATTCGTATAATTCACGTGCGGTAATATACACCGTGCGGGGAAAATTCGATTCTGCCATAACATATTATAATCTTGCAATCGATCAATTTGAAAGGATAAACGATCCACATGGTGTGGCTTTTTGCGTAGGTAACATAGCTGTTATGTTCAACTTTCAAAGCAACTTCGACAGTACGATGTTCTATAACCTGAAGGCATTGAAAATCAGGAAAGACAATGGCCTTGATAAAGAAGTGGCCAAATCGAACATCAACCTTGGGGTGATTTATTTTGAAAAAGGTTATTATGAAACATCCTTGAAATACTATCTCGATGCTTTGGGTTTTTATGAAAACATGGAGGATAAAACAGATGTTGACTATAATAACCCGGGTATCATTTACGGTAATCTCGGCAATGTTTACCAAGAATTAAACGAGTATGCAAAAGCAAAGCAATTTTACCTAAGTGCTTTGGAAATATTTAACAAAGTTGGGGGGAAAAGGGAGTTGTCGAATATTTATAATAATTTAGGGGGTATCGAAAAAGTGAACGGTGACAGGCAAACGGCATTGGGACATTATAAAAAAGCTTTTTCCTTATCGAAAGAAATAGATGAAAAACAGGAAGTGTTGATTTCATGCGTCAACCTTTCGATTTTTTATGCCGAATCCAAAAACCATGATAGCGCCACCTTTTACATTGCCGAGGGTTTGAAATATGGCAAAGGAATTAATGACAAAAAACACACGATCAGGCTCTACATCAGTTCGGGAAATATCTTAAAGCAGCAGGGATTGTTGCATAAGGCTATTGCGCAGTTCAACCATGCCCTGGAATTATCCAACGAAGCAGGTATCATTAAAAACAAGGGGGAAATTTACCTCGCCTTGTCAGGGATTTATTCGGGGCTGAACCAAACAGCCCGGGCTTTTGATTATTATAAATTATATGCCGCCGCCAAAGACAGTGTCCTTAACGAAGAAAAACACAGGCAGATCACCGATATGGCCACCAAATATGAGCATTGTTAGTTTAATATACATTTCGTACATTTGCCGAAAAAAACCATGGATTGTGTAAGGTGCAAATCATCAAATAAGGTAAAAAGAGGGATTGTCAAGGGTCGTCAACGCTATACTTGCAAGGATTGCGGTTATGATTATACGGTAGAGGGAAAGTCAAGTTCAAAGCCGGACTTAATGAAAAGGCAGGCAT
>JAADJA010000015.1:32279-40564 GCA_013151015.1 Chlorobiota bacterium | reverse complement strand
AAAAGAAAACTACCACGGATCCAGAAAACCCCAAGCCTTTTAATCCAGCCAAAATAAAATATCTTTTGCCATTTTGGCTGGGTTAAATATTTTATACACAGCCATATTCATTCTTTTTTTATCTTTTTGGCTGTATAAAAAAGGCAAAATGGAAACAAACCGAGTTATTGGAAGGGAACACGAAAAGAAGGGCATGGGCAGGATATGCTTTTGAAAGTAAGTAAAACCAGAAAAAATATTTTCCTCACAATGATTACCCCTTTTGGATTAAAAAAGAACGAATATTCAAGTGAACTCGTACAACAATCATTGGACATTAACGACCTATTCTAAAATAACGAACTTACTCACCGTACTGTACTTTTTACCGATTATATAATAATAATAAACGCCCGGGGAGAGCCCTTTCTTTTTAAAGGAAAACTCATTTTTCCCAATGAAGCCTATTTATTCCTCTGCCCTTCATCATTCTGACATGGCCTTTGCAAAAACACCATCTGTATTTACATAAATCACCTTGACCTTCTTATCGCCCGACAATTTCTGGTTCTTTTGGACAAAATCAATTAACCGCCTGCTTTGCCTGCCCATGTACCTGTTCCAATAAACGACCACCACATAATCGAAGTTTTCAACCAAAAAACTATTTGTATGTGGAAAGGCAAGTAAATATTCCAGTTGGACACCAAGGGGGACAATATTGTCAACGGGGGCTTGTCCCAAAGGCGGGAAAACCGTCAGGATACTGTCCCTGTCCCATTTCAGGTTTGGAAATCCACCTGTATAACAATTGATTTGAAACGATTCCAGTTGCCCTGTTTTGTCATAATAAAGTGCCTGCAAAGGTTGAAAATGGTTTTTAAGCTGTTCTTTAAAAATGGCAGTATCAAAGGAAGCCAAATACCCAAGATAAGACGTATCCAATTTATAATTGTCTTGAATTGGTATGTTATACTTTTCCGAATATCGGATTATTGTCCGGTCATCCAATTCTTTCGGGTTTTTAACCCCATAGATTCCCTGGACAATTGAACTACAACTTGTTGATCCAAAAGTTACAGCTATTATCAAAAAAAACAAAGGAACATATGTTCCCTTCAATAGTATTGGATGCTCAAGATTCATAAGTTTATTGTTTTCGTCCTAAAAGGACTTTTTGATATTGATTGCACAAAATGGACAAACAAAACACTTAATTGCAAATAACATTCAAAACCCGCAATGCCTTCCCAACCGTTTTTATGTTAAAGAAAGTCAACGACAATTTTTCCCTTGCCTCCCTCATTCTGCACAAGCTTGGGTTTTGCTGGACATATTGCAAAACACGGGAAAAAATTTCAGATTGGTAAAAGGCCGATTCCTGGTTGGAAATAAAATAACCCGTTAGTTTTTCGTTTTTCAAGAATATTTTTTCAAAACCAATTTCCCTCGCAAGCCACCTCAAGCGGATTGTGTTGACCAACTCCTGCGTTTGTGGTGGGATCGGGCCAAAACGGTCGATCAAATGTTCGATAAAAATTGCCAGTTCTTCTTCCGAATTTGCCCCATCGAGGTCTTTGTACAGGCTTAGGCGTTCCGTGATGTTTGTAACGTAATCATCGGGGATAAGGATGGCCATGTCCGTTTCGATCTGGCAATCCCTGACAAATCCGGTTTCGGTTTCCTCTTCATACAATCCCTTGAACTCCGTTTCTTTCAACTCATGTATGGCTTCATCCAGGATTTTATGGTACATCTCAAAACCAATTTCAGAGATAAAACCGCTTTGCTCCCCTCCGAGGATATTCCCGGCCCCGCGGATATCAAGGTCGCGCATGGCAATACTGAATCCACTTCCAAGGGTCGAAAATTCTTCTATGGATTTCAGGCGTTTGCGTGCTTCTGGCGTCAAAACCGAAAGCGGCGGTGAAAGCAAATAACAGAATGCCTTTTTGTTGGAACGCCCAACCCTGCCCCGTAATTGATGCAAATCGCTCAAACCATAATTCTGGGCCTCATTGATCAAAATGGTGTTCACGTTCGGGATATCCAGGCCCGATTCGATAATCGTGGTTGCCAACAACACATCATATTTCCCCTCGATGAATTCCATCATTACCCTCTCCAGCTTGGGCCCTTCCATTTGCCCATGACCGATCGCAATGGAAACATCAGGGCAAAACTTGCGGATCATATCGGCCACTTCTTCAATATTATTTACCCGGTTATGGACGAAAAACACCTGACCGCCCCGGTCAATTTCGTAATTGATCGCATCACGGATTACCTCCTCACTAAAAGAGCGTAACTCAGTTTGTACGGGATAACGGTTTGGCGGTGGTGTGTTGATGACCGACAAATCGCGGGCGCCCATCAATGAAAACTGCAAAGTGCGCGGAATGGGCGTGGCGGTTAAGGTCAACGTATCCACGTTTTTTTTCAGGTGCTTGAGTTTTTCTTTCATCGAAACCCCGAATTTCTGCTCTTCATCAATAACCAACAAGCCCAGGTCTTTGAATTCGATGTCCTTTCCAACCAAGCGGTGTGTCCCTATCAAAATATCAATTTGCCCTTCTTTAAGTTTCTTCTTGATCTCTGTTTGTTCCTTTGAGGTCCTGAAACGGTTGATATAGTCCACTTTGCACGGAAAGCTTTCTAACCTGCCGGAAAAAGTCTTGAAATGCTGCAAAGCCAAAATAGTGGTGGGGACAAGCACGGCAACCTGTTTACTTTCGGCCACGGCCTTGAAAGCCGCCCGAATCGCTATTTCCGTCTTCCCAAAACCCACATCGCCGCACACCAGCCTGTCCATGGGTGATTCAGCCTCCATATCCTTCTTAATGTCCTGCGTTGATTTGAATTGGTCAGGCGTATCTTCGTAAATAAAAGATGCTTCCAGTTCGTGCTGTAAATAGGAATCGGGCGGGAAAGAATATCCGCTAAGGGATTTCCGCTCGGCATAGAGTTTTATCAGTTCCTTGGCAATATCCTTGACTTTCTTCTTTGTTTTGGCTTTCAGCTTGTTCCAGGCATTCGAGCCCAGTTTGTTCAACGAAGGTGGCGTCCCCTCCTTTCCAACGAATTTTGAAATCCTATGAAGAGAATGGATACTTATGTACAAAAGGTCGCCCCCTTTGTAAATTATCCGGATGGCTTCCTGCTCCACACCATTGTTGTCGATTTTTTCTAGGCCATCGAACTTCCCGACACCATGATCGATATGCGTTACATAATCGCCCGGTTGCAAATCGTAAAGCTCCTTGATGGAAATTGCCTGCTGATTTGTAAATTTCTCTTTTAGATAAAAACGGTGGTATCGCTCAAAAATCTGGTGATCGGTATAACAGGCGATTTTCCGGTCATTGTCCAAAAAACCTTCATGTAGCGAAAAACCCAGGGTTTCAAAATTGAATTTCTGCTCTTTCCCTTTGGAAGCATGGATATCCTCAAAAATCGCATCCAGCCTTTTCAACTGGTTTGGGTTATCCGAAAAAATAATATTCTTAATACCGAGGTTTGTGTTTTTGGTCAAATCGGCAATCAATAAATCGAAATTCTTATTGAAAGAGGGCTGCGGGTTCTGATCGAAATGGATTTCTTCATCTGCTTCAAAATAAAACTGCCTTCCAAATTCAACCAAGGAGAAACCCTCCATCGTTTTCAGGAACTCCTCTTTATCGCAAAAGAAATCTTGAGGGGGAAAAACAAGCTTAGCTTCCGTTTTGTTTTCAAAAAGCTGCTTTCCTTTATCAAATTCAAGGGCAATCCGTTCGGATGTAAACTTCAGGTCATCCATCCACAAAACCACGCTTTCGGGCAAGAAGGAAAGAAAAGGTATTCTTTTCCCGACAATCTTCCTGTCCTGCACATTGGGCACGATGGTGATATGTTCCAGTTTATCCACCGACAACTGGTTCAGGGGATTAAACGAGCGTATGGACTCTACCTCATCTCCAAAAAACTCGATGCGGTAAGGGTAATCGTTGGTAAATGAAAACACATCCACAATCCCACCACGCAAGGAAAATTGCCCGGGCTCATAAACGAAATCAACCCGTTCAAAATCATTTTCGTTCAGTAAATCAATAATCGCATCAATGGAGGAAATTTCGGCCCGCTTCAATCGGATGGTGTTCTTGCTCAAATAAGTTTTCCGTACTGTTTTTTCGGCGAGGGCCTCTGAATAGCTCACGATAATGCTTTTCCTTTTTGACGAAGCGATGCGTTTCAGGACTTCGGTTCGCATTAAAACATTGGTACTATCATAGGCTTCGGGATCGTAGGCCCTTTTGTATGAAGTGGGATAAAAGAGGATTTTCTTTTTATGGAAACTCATCCCCTTTTCACCGAAGATACTTTCAAGGTCGTTGAAAAAATAGGCCGCGGCTTCCTTATCCGGAAGGACGATCAAATGGTTTACCTGAAGTTGCTGAAATATGGCAGATGTAAGCAATGGCCTGGCGGAACCCATAAGCCCTTTCAAATGGATATGCGCCTTGGAAAGTGTTTCCAGGTAATTGGTCAACAGGCAGGTATTTTCGTCCTGTTCAAATATCCTTAATAAATCTTCTGTTTTCAATGGTAAATTATAACGGGAATAATCTGTATTAAAAAGCTTTGGGTTGAAAACCTACTTCGTTGATAATGGATGAACTGTTCCCGGTTGCCCTTATTGCAAAAAAACCCAGCTTTTCGGCCATGCAGTCGCTTGAGCCATCAGCTGTTATAAAGGCCATGGCGCCATAAATCGTTTTCCCTTCATATTCGGGAAGGAAATTTTTTGCCTTCCACAGTTTTTCATGGAACCATTCCACATCTTTCCCCCTCAAAGTGGTTTTCACTTCCACGATCACTATTTCTTTCCCGTTTACGGCAATTATATCATACTCAAAGTTTTCGCCTTTATGGTTTCCTTTGATGCGTTGTATCGTTTTTTCGACTCTTATCCCCCTCTTGTTCAGCACATTTACCAAATCCCCTTCCACCAACGATTCCACAAGCTTGCCCCATTGCGAGGTGAACAGTTGTTCAAGTTTGTTCAGCTTTTTGTCTGTCTCCCTGAACTTCTCGGAGAGCATTTTATCCGTTTCCTTGAACTTCTTGTCCGTTTCCTGGAACATCTGCCAAACCTGGTCAAAACCGACCGGTCTGCCATATTGCGACAAAGGTTCGTTTACCGTTTCTTTTTCCATTACTGCTTTTTTTATTGATGCAAAGGTACGAAAAAACGCAGGATGAAATTTTTGGATATGTTCAATGGGTGTACGACAAATTGCAGTTTTGAGATTTCGTACCTACGGCACTTGTGTTTATTTCTTTTGAAATTCCAAGGGTTCCAAAATGGCACATTTCGACAAGCTCAATGCGACAAGGGAAAAGCTCAACATTTCGACAAGCTCAATGTGACCTGAAAATTTACTTCGGCTTCAAGATCACCGCCCGGTTCTTTTTGCCGTCAATCCTCACTTCTACCGGGGAATCAAAACAGATATGCCGCAGGAATTCATTTTCGAAAACAGCAGGAACTCCGTTCAGGAATTCCAAATCATAAAAACCATCGTTGATATAAGGGTTGATTGTGAAATAACCAACCTGAAAAGACGTGAGGTTCTGAAAAAAATGGGTTCCCTGACTGGGATCGATGCGATAGTTTTCGAGACCCGATTCCACGATTACCCGTGCAGCCGAAATTTGTGGCCACTTCACAGGGATACCCAACCACGGATCGGTAGAGCCCCACCGACCGGGGCCCACCAGGATATAATTCTTCTTTTCGGCAAGGAACCGATCGTTTATTTTCCCAACCTCTTCGGCAATCTGCATACTGTGTGCAGCATCAAAAGATTCGGGTTTCACATAAACGAAATCAAAAATATCGTCCATGATCCCGTTGCCCAACGCAGATTCGGAATGGATTATCAGTTCTTCATTATTGACTTCCTTGAGGTCGATATCCATGGTTTCCTTATTGTCAACGATGGGACGGATTTGGAGCAGGTTGAAAATCCGGGGTTCCCCTTTTGGCCGGTTCAGGTTCACGGCAAATTCGATTTCCACCGGGATGCCCATTTCTTTCTGTCCGATTTTCAATGCTGAATCCAAAATCCCTGCAAGGGGAAAAGTCTTATAGCGCAGGATATTCGCAAAAGTGATAATCTTTTTCCCTTCATGGTTCACACCGTCGCGGATAATATTGTTGTTAAAATCATAAGTTGATGCCAACTGTGAAAGCGAACCATCCTTTTCAGCCTCCTTCACCCTTAGTTTCAATAGGTTTACTGCATCATCAATGGCGGGTTTAAAATTTTCAGGATCCAGGTCAAGCGCATAAAATGTTTTTTGGGTTTCCCTCAAGGCCATATCCGGCGAACTCAATTGAAGTACCTTTTCTGGATACTTGGGCGAAAAACGCAATGTCGTCCCGCCATCCACAATGTATTTGCCCAAACCCAGTGCAACATTGGCAATCCCATCTTCCGGTTTTTCGGGTTCTATGGGATAAAAGTTTATGGACCTTGCCACACCTGAAAATGTGGGATAGAAGCGGTTGCCGTGTTTCTCACCACAAACTTCCTGCATCACGATGGCCATTTTTTCCTCATCGATCACATTCAAAGTAGCGGCCATATAGGATTTGCTATCCTTGTAAAAGGCTGAGGCGTAAACGCTTTTTATGGCCATGCTCAGCATCTCGATCATCCTCCTTTCATTGTTCTCTACGAAAGGAACCATGTACGTGGAATAAATCCCGGCAAAAGGTTGATAATGCGAATCCTCCAATAAGCTTGATGACCGTATGGCCACCGGGTTGCTGATTACCGAAATAAAGGTGTAAAGGTCTTCATGGATACGAAACGGCAAACGGGATTTCAGGAAATGGTCAAGGATTTCCTGATCGGTGTAGTCCTCCGAAAGCGAAATCCGGTACAAATCGTTTTCCTCCATGAATTCGTCAAAAATATCGGTGCACAAAACCACAGTCCGTGGAATAGTAACCACAACGTCATCATATTTATCCAGGACATCGTTCCGTTTTATCAACGAATCAAGAAAAGCCAAACCACGCGCTTTTCCGCCCAGCGACCCATCACCGATGCGCGTAAACGTGAGATATTCATCAAAACTCTCGCGATAAAATTCGGCAATGACCCCGCGGGCCTTGCTCAAACGATAGCTTGCGATGGCATCGAACATAAACCTTCGCACGTCCTCCAGTTGATCGAAATCCTTGATCCCAAAGTCACGTATCAAATCGGCCAACGGAAACAAGGCACGGGCCCTGAACCATTTCGAGAAGTGGTTGCGGGTAATATGGTATTCCAGCGAACGGTCGGGGATTTGGTACAGGACTTCCTGAAATGCCTTGAGCGTGGAAACACGCATAATCTCCTTGCCCTTTTCGGGGTCGGTGAAGATGAAATCGCCAAAAGCGAAATACCGGAAAATAAAATTGCGCAACTCAAAGGAGAGGGATTTTGAGTGTTTGTTGATGAAGCCCACTTTTATCTGCTTGGCCAGCTTGCCACTGTCCGCATCCGACGACTGTATCAAAAGGGGCATATATTTATCATGCTTCTTTATCCTTTCGCAAAGTTTTATCCCCGCATACTTGTCCATTTCGCCATGATGCTTGTACGACATATCGGTAATCACGCCAAGCATGTTCTTCTTGTACTTTTCATAAAGCTCAACGGCCTCTTCATAACTGGTGGCGAGCAAAATTTTTGGGCGGCCCCGCATCCTTAGCATTTTCTGGTGCTCGTTCAGCCCCTCTTTCATGAATTTGAGCGACTGCTTAAAAATAATCTTATAAATATTGGGTAAATAGCTCGAATAAAAACGGATGGAATCCTCCACAAGGAGAATGGTCTGTACGCCCACCTCTTCCACATCGTGTTCCACGTTCATCTTATCTTCGATAAGCTTTATGATGGCCAATAATATGTCGGCGTTCCCCAACCAACTGAAAATATAATCAATGGCACTAAGGTCTTCCTGGTCCACTTTCAGCGTGACTTTCCTCGAAAAAGGCGTAAGCACGACGATGGGGATTTCGGGATACTTTTTCTTCATTATTTCAGCAATTTCAAACGTATCCAGTTCTTCACCGCTGTACATGGTTATTACAAGGTCGATATTCCCCTCTTCCATTATGGCAAGCACCTCCTCCTCTGTATTGGCAAGGATCACCTGCGGGGGATAACGCAAGTTCAGCGAAACATACTCATTGAAGATTTGCTCATCGATCCGGCCATCATCCTCCAGGATAAAAGCATCGTAGGCACTCGAAATCAACAGGACATGGT
>JAADJA010000015.1:0-32240 GCA_013151015.1 Chlorobiota bacterium | reverse complement strand
AGTGTCGGTGAAATAATACTTCTTTGTTGGCCTAAAATGCGGTTTTAACAACATAAATTCTATATTTAATCGGGATTGCCTTTGACCGCTAAATTAAACTTTTTCAAAATCCGTATCCAATAAATTTTGAATCAGGGCTGATATTTCATATATTTGGAAACGATCTGAATTTTAACCCAGGAAAGGAAAACGCTATGACAAGCTACAAATTGAAGCACCCGGAAAATCTTTTTGAAAAATATTTTAATCAAATCCTCCTTCAGGAAAAAATGAAGTTGGTCGAAACAGGGCCTTACATTTCCATTTCGAGGGAATTTGGCTGCATGGCAAATGACATTGCTAAAAAGCTGGCAAGAGAGCTTAGCAAACGCACCAAGGGTCCAATTAAGGAGATGAAATGGAAATGGATCAACAAAAGTATTTTGGAAGAATCGTCTAAAGTCCTTGAACTTAGCCCTTCAAAAATCGAATACGTTTTTCGATCAAAAGCAAAAACGATGATGGACGAAATAGTAAGCGCAATGGCAACACGCTATTATAAAAGCGATAAAAAAATCAGAAAGACAATTGTGGATGTTATCCGGGCAATTGCAAAAACGGGACATATTATCATTGTGGGAAGGGGTGGCGTGGCATTCGCCAGCGATAACGCAAGATCGCTTCACATTAAACTTGTGGCCCCAAAGGAATGGAGAGTGGAGCGAATTGCCAAAAACCATAAAATGACAAAGAAAGATGCCATGGCATACATTAATGAAATTGATATGGAGAGGAAATACCTTATTGATACTTTTATGGGTTACGAGACGGGTAATTCCATTTTTGATATTGTCCTAAACCGAAAGTCACTTAGCGAAAAGGAAATCCTGTCAACAATCATCAATTTGTTGGAAATGAAAAAGCTGATTGGGCAATGATTCAGGTTTTCCATTGATTAAAATGCTATTGCATTTATCATAAGCCCAAAAAAACAAATGGTACTATTTAGAATTATTCTTATCTTTGCCAAATTCTTTCTTAGCGGAAAAGGTCTTTAATTCAATTAATTTTATGTCTAACTAAAAAAAAAATGAACATGAGAAAATTAGTACTTTTAAGTTTAATCCTTTCACTATGCGTGACTGGATTTTCACAGAAAAAACCAACAGTAACCGAAGCGCAGAAGCATATCATGCTGAAGGCAGAATACCTACCGCCCGTTAGCGACCTCGGAATGTTTGAACCCCATGGGACCGCAATCCCCTCAGCAAAAGCCGAGGCACAAATTGGGACTACGACATATGACCTGCAATCAAACTCTTCCCTCGGGAACAGGATAACCATGTTCAACGATGGTACCGTAGGAGGTGTTTGGACAGGTTCTTGGGAAGATGCTTGGGGCGAACGCGGCACTGGCTACAACTATTTTAACGGAGAAGACTGGGGGCCTATGGCAACCGAGCGTATTGAGACTGACAGAACGGGTTGGCCATCTTATGCCCCGCTCGGGGAAAACGGTGAAATCATCGTTTCCCACCTTTCAAATCAAAGTATTTATACCGATGGCGGCCTTTTGATCAACACCCGTGAAACAAAGGGTGAGGGTGACTGGACAGAGGTTTACTATCCTGGCCCGGATGATTCAAAAGACATCTATTGGCCACGTGTTACAACTTCAGGCCCTGACAACAATTTTGTGCACATCATCCATGTGATGAACAAAGAATACCTGGGAATGACCGATGCTTTGCTTTACAGCCGTTCATCAGATGGTGGCCAAAGCTGGGACATTGAATTTGAACAATTGGAAGGAACTGGAAGTGATTATTATAGCGAAATCAGTGCCGACCGTTACACCTTTGCCGAGTCAAGGGGCAGTACAGTCGCATTTGTGGTTTCCTCTCCCTGGTACACTGACTGGTTCGTTATGAAGTCGATGGACAATGGGGAAACATGGGAAAAACTCATGGTTTGGGAACACCCTTTCCCTTTCTGGGACTGGGACGCAACACTCGTTGACTCCATGTGGACCGTTGATGGTGCAGCAGATGTGGCCATTGATGCCAACGGGATGGTGCACACCGTTTCAGGCCTTACAAGGATTGCACATACCGAACCAGGGACAAGCTACAACTATTGGCCATATGCCGAAGGTATCGTTTATTGGAACGAATCAATGGGGCCATTGGAAGATCCCGATGGAGACCAAACAAATGCCCTTAACGCATGGGACGGCGTAATTGCCGAGGATGTAAACCTTGTAGGCTGGGGACAAGACGTTGACGGGGATGGACAATATTTAATGGAATTGGACGCATATACCTATCGTACGATTGGTTTGCAGACCATGCCGAATATTGCTTGTTCCGAAGGCCAGATATTCATTGTTTGGGCAAGTACCACCGAAACATTTGACAATGGCACAAGCAACTTCAAACATGTCTGGACAAGAAGGTCGCCTGACAATGGGACAACATGGGGTTATTTTTACGACCTTAACTCGGACTTGATCCATATCTTCGATGAATGTGTTTACCCAACCATAGCTGGCAGTACCGATGGAAGCATACACGTGCTTTATCAACTGGACAACGATCCGGGCACGGCACTTGACAGCGACCATCCGGTAGTTGAAAACAAGATGACCTATTACACATCGCTTATCGATGACCTGTATGTGGGCGTGAACGAAAATGCGGAGCTTATTTCCAGTGTTGATGTTTCGCAAAACTACCCCAATCCTTTCAACACGACTTCTGTTGTGAAAGTCAAACTGGAACAAAAAGCCAATTTAAGCTTACAGGTTACAAGTTTGACAGGACAAGTTGTATATGAGATAAATGAAGGTGATGTTAATACAGGAATGCACTCAATTACCATTAATGCTTCCAACCTTACTTCCGGTGTATATTTTTACACTGTGAAAGCTGGTGAAAGTACAGTAACGAAGAAAATGATTGTTGAGTAATCACCAATTAATTATGTTTAAAATCCTGCATGTCATAGAATATGCAGGATTTTTTTTTACATTTGCGTTTCCATACTTTTCAAAATATATTAGTTGAACTTTTAAAAAACTTAACATGAAAAAACTTTTACTCTTTTCCTTATCGGCCATCCTTGCTTTTAGCGGATACGCTCAAAAGCACATTCCCACCCCAAAAAACCTTCGGGAGGTAGCAATAAAAATGCAATACCGGCCTGCACAACAGGCACAAGCCAAATTCACAAACGAGGTTCACAATTCAGATTATGTCAAATCCGTTGCCATTGACGAATCCCAAATTGGCATTACGCAATACGACCTCCAGACCAATGCCTCGCTCGGAAACCGTTTATGGCTTTTCGAAGATGGCACCGTGGGCGGGGTCTGGACAAGGGGCGTTGAAAATGCACCCGCATTTCCCGACCGGGGAACCGGGTACAACTATTTTGATGGTGCTGCTTGGGGGGAAGGAATCGGCCCCATTGAATCGGTCCGTGCCGGATGGCCCTCCTATGCGGCCTTTGGTGAAAACGGGGAAATCGTGGTTGCGCATGATTTTTCGGCAGGAAAGCTTTTGTTCAACTCACGGGAGGTAAAAGGAACGGGTGATTGGACCGAAAGCCTTTTTGAAGGACCCGGTGTAATGATATCCTGGGCAAGGATGGTCACCTCGGGAACCGACCACCAGACAATCCAGAATATCTGTATCACCAACGGGGAATATGAAGGACAAACCAATGCTTTGTTGTATTCCCGTTCCACGGATGGCGGCGAATCATGGGAAATTGAAAATACAATACTGGACGGGACAGGCAGCGATTATTATTCGGGCATCACCGCAGATGACTATACCTGGGCCGAACCACGTGCAGGCGTAATCGCTTTCGTGGTTTCCAATACCTGGACAAGCGATTGGTTTATCATGAAATCGGAAGATGAAGGGGACACCTGGCAAAAAATCATGGTTTGGGAACACCCTTACCCTTTCTACGATTGGGACGTAACCGTTTTTTCCGATACCCTTTGGGCCCCTGACGGATCGGCTGACGTAGCCATCGACAACAATGGGAAAGTCCATACGGTTTCTGGGCTGTGCAGGGTTTTGCACGAAGAAGTTGGAAACAATTACTTCCTCTATCCCTATGCAGAAGGAATTGTTTATTGGAACGAAGACATGCCAGAGTTTACCGATGACAACCCCCATCATGCCCTTAGTGTCTGGGATGAGGTATTGACACCGGACGTAAACCTCATTGGTTGGGGACAAGACCTTGACAACAGCGGTGATTATTCTTTATTGGATGAAATACAATATTATCGTACCATAGGATTGCAGACCATGCCAAATATTACCATCGGGAACGACAACCAAATATTTGTGGTCTGGGCAGGGACCACGGAAGGTTTTGATAACGGTACGGTAAATTTCAAGCACATCTGGACACGCCGTTCGCCTGACAGCGGGCCTACCTGGGGTTATTTCTATGATTTGGATGGCGACCTTGTCCATATTTTTGACGAGTGCATTTATCCCGTTTTGGCAGGCAGTACGGACGAAAGCCTGCACTTGCTTTATCAACTTGATAGTGAAGTCGGGACTGCCTTGGACGAAGATCATGGATACCATGACAATACAATGACGTATGTGAATATTCCAATCGACCCAACCTATGTTGGTATTGAGGATATGCTAACTGAAAACCTTATGGAGGTATCACAAAACTTCCCGAACCCGTTTTCGGAAACAACGCTTATCCGGGTTGACCTGGCCAAAAGATCCACATTAAGCCTGGAGATAACGAATTTCATGGGACAAAAAGTCCGGGAGATTGATGCCGGGACCGTAAACCAAGGCCCCTACAATTTCAGTTTAGATGCTGACAAACTTTCTCCGGGGGTTTATTTCTATACAATTAAAGCCGGGGATCAAAAAACAAGTAGGAAAATGATTGTTGATTAAAGGGGTTTCAATCAGATAAGCTTATAGATATCTGATAAAAAAAATGGCCGTGTTTCGACAGGCTCAACATGACCTTTGACAGGCTCAACATGACCTTGACAGGCTCAACATGACCTTGACAAGCTCAGGGTGACCATTATTGAATTGGAAGAACTCTGTTAACAAAAATCTTATATTTTAAGGAATTCTTATAACTTTGCCAAAAGAATTTCAATTGTTTAATTAAATCTATAAATTTTATGAAAAAATTAGTACTGTTTGTTTTGGCCATTGGTTTTGTCTTTAGTGGAATGGCTCAAAAAAGGGTTTATGCCCCTGCTTCAATTCGCAATATCCAGATAAAAAAGACGAAAGCCATTAAAGATGTGGGAGACCATAACGCAGTTGTGCCCGGTACAAAAAGCGCCAATCTTTTTGAGGAAGACAAAATCGGCAATACCTGGTACGACCTGCAATCAAACGTATCATGCCAAAACCGCTTGTATTTGTACGGTGATGGAACCATGGGCGGAACTTGGACATTTGGCCCCGAAGGCAATCCAGGTGGGAATGACCGGGGCACGGGCTATAATTATTTCGATGGAAATGCCTGGGGCGAATGGCCAACGGCACAAATTGAGAACACAAAAACAGGGTGGCCGGCTTATACTGCTTACGGGGAAAACGGCGAGCTTTTCGTTTGCCATCACATGACCGATGGCCTTTTGTACGGTATCAGGCAAGAAAAAGGTGTTGGCGAATGGCAAATTGCTATCCAGGCAGGCCCTTCCAGTGCGGCGGATATTTCATGGCCAAGGGGGATTACTTCCGGGGATAACCATGAGTTTATCCACTTCCTTTCGGTTACTTATGTAAGTTACAATGGACAGGACAACGCACTTCTGTATTCCCGTTCTTCCGATGGGGGCGAAAGCTGGGAAATCGAAAACCATTTCTTTGATGAATTGGGCCCTGATCAATATACAAATTGGGGTGGCGATATTTATGAGTTTGCTGAACCAAAAAATGGTATGATAGCTTTTCTGGCAGGCGATAGCTGGACAGACCTTGTTTTGATGAAATCGGATGATAACGGTGACAGTTGGGACAAAACAGTAATCTGGGAGTGTCCTTATCCTTTGGGAGGGTTTCCTGCCGATACATTCTATTGCGCCGATGGCTCACATCACCTTGCATTTGACAACAACGGCAAAGTACATGTCGTATTTGGGATTACCCGTGCAATTGCCGATGATACAGGTGCTCAATCCTATTATCCCGCAGTTGACGGAATAGGATACTGGAACGAAGACATGCCCACATTCTCCAGTGGCTTACACGCCCTGGACCCATATGGAGACCCCGATTCCGAACTGGAAGAGGACGTGAACCTGATTGGTTGGTCACAGGACGTTGATGGAAACGGCGAATTGGATATCTTATGGGATGGCATCAATGACGCAGCCTACAATACAGGTCTTTCAAGCCAGCCACAAATCACCATTGACGACATGAACAAACTTTATGTTTTCTATTCTTCCGTAACGGAGGGTTTTGATAATGGGGCTTCTACATACAGGCATATCTGGGCGCGTACTTCCCCCGACAATGGAACAACCTGGGGGACTTTCCATGATATGAACGGCGATTTGATTTATATTTTTGATGAATGTGTGTTCCCTTCCGTTGCAGCCAATACGGACGACAACATTTATTACAGTTACCAGGCCGACGATGTTCCGGGGGTTGCCACTACCGCAGCTACCGAGAACCATATCAGGGTGGTAAAAGTACTGAAATCGGATATTGTGGGGGTTGAAGAAACAAAGGATGCAATCAATACAAGCAATGTTTCACAAAATTACCCAAACCCGTTCAATGGAACATCCACTGTTTATGTGAACCTCACCGAGGCAACTACCCTGAGCATTGAGGTCCATAATATAATGGGGCAATTGGTTTCCCAGGTTCCCAAAAGGGAATATCCCGCCGGAAAACAACAATTGACCATTGATGCCCAAAACCTTGATTCCGGTGTTTATTTCTATACCGTAATTTCGGGCGAAACAAAAATCACAAAGAAAATGATTGTTGAATAACCCAACAATCGTATTCTATTTTTATGAAAAGGCCAACCTCTATTTGAGGTTGGCCTTTTTATTTATCGTAATGCAAACACTACATTTCTGTCATTACGAACTTATGGGGACTGCTCTTTGTTGATGTTGTCACCTACAAAGGAACATTTGCATCTATTGCATACAATTTCAAGCTTCCGGGTTGCCTGCACACATGCAAGCTTCAAC
Organism: Chlorobiota bacterium; assembly: GCA_013151015.1. Taxonomy (GTDB): domain Bacteria; phylum Bacteroidota; class Bacteroidia; order Bacteroidales; family JAADJA01; genus JAADJA01. The sequence goes on along the minus strand of JAADJA010000015.1, from coordinate 25,030 downwards.
CCAAAAGGTTTTGAAACAACCGTTGCCCTGCCCTTCATTGGTGTTTTCACTCTGCCCTTCGTTGGTGTTTTCACCAACGAATATTGGAACAATGCACCAAGTTTTCAGGTTGCAAGCCCACAAGCCTTCATCAACCCAAAATATTTATAAAAACAGCCATTTTTGTTTTCATTTTATTTTCATAATTTTGGCATTGAAAAAATAGGGGAGGAAATATGATAGAAACAATTAAAATAGGGACTTTAAGGTGGCACCACGTCTTGAACCCTTCGGATGAAAACCTGAAATACCTACAAGACAATTTTCATTTCCACCCGTTGGATATCGAAGATTGCAAGAGTGTTGTGAACCAAAGGCCAAAAGTTGACATCTATGATGATTATTATTTTATTATCCTCCATTTCCCATATTTCGACCGGCAAAACCGCTTCCTGAAAATCAGGGAGGTGAAAATTTTCTGGAGCGAAGAATACGTGATTACCATCGGGAAATCGCATTGGATCGTTGAGGACATGTTTACCGAAGGGAAAAAACAGGAAGCATCGGGCGAAGATTTTGAAATCGGGACAAGTGATGCGCTTCTGTACGCCATTATTGAAAGGTTGATGAAGGCCACCCAAAAAATCATCCGGAAAATGGGCGATGATGTTGACAATGTGAACCGGTATCTATTTGACAAAAAAGCCGAACACACCATTGAGCAAATTTCGGTAATCCGTAAAAACATCATTTTGATCAATACAATGTTCAAACCGCAGCTCCCCCTTTTCAACAAATTTGAATCGGGGCAAATTGAAGGCTATGCACACAACATGGAAGATTACTGGGGCAATATCCTTGACTATTACAAACAATTATGGGATTTAACGGAGGATTATGCCGAACTGATCGAAGGGCTTTCGCAAACCTTTGATTCGTTGCAGGCAAACCGCACCAACGAAATCATGAAAATCCTTACCCTTATTTCATCCATTTTGCTTCCCCTCACTTTTCTTACCGGATTGTACGGGATGAACGTAAACCTCCCCTTGCAGGACGACCCGCGTTCCTTTTGGATCGTGATCGGCGTCATGTTGGGGATTGCGTTTTTCATGATCATCTTTTTCAAAAGGAAAAAATGGATGTGATAGACTAAAAACAAAAATCAAAGTCCAAGATTCAAAGCTCAAAATCCAAAATTCAAAACTCAAAAGTTGCATTTGCGAAATGAACCTATCTCATCCTGATTTTAACCTTTATTAGTAAATCAATTGAATCTATATTGTATCTTTGCAGCCAATTTTTGAAAATCAACAGGAATGAAAAAAATATTCTTAATTCTATTTGCCTTTGCAGCCTTACAGTCTTTTGCACAATCATTAAGCGAAGACACAAAACGGAAATTCCAATTTGGAACGGATGTTTTTATAGATGTGTGGCAAAAAGTCCCACATGAATTAAAGCTTAAATCGGTGAACCCCGGGGTAAATATCATCGGATCCTATAATTATATTTTCGGTGAGAGCAATGTGAGTTTCTCGCCAGGTCTGGGAATCGGTGTCCATAATTTTTATAGCAGTTCTCTTACCGTTACCGAAAATGATTCCACTTATTTTCAAGCTATCCAGGAAGGCGTCAGTTATAAAAAGGCAAAGTTTACGGCTACCTATTTTGACATTCCATTGGAATTCAGGTTTAAGTCGAAAGCCGAGTTCCGTTTTGCCATTGGTTTTAAATTTGGGTTCCTTATGAAGGCCCAAACAAAATATAAAGGGGATGATTATATGGGAGGGAACACCAATCTGGTAATTTATAAAAAAGGGAGGATACCTTATGTTGAAAAAAACAGGTATGGCTTTACGGCAAAAATCGGGTACAAATGGCTAAACCTTTATGGCTATTATCAAATATCACCTTTATTTGTCCCTGGAAAAGGTTCCGAAATGTTCCCGGTTTCATTTGGCCTTTCCATCATCCCGTTTTAAATAGTGGCCACAAGGAAGATTGCAAGCATCACAAAAAACCCAATCAGGAAGCCAACATAAACCTGCAAGGGTTTGTGCGCATTTAGTTTCAACCTGGCAAATCCCAGCAAGCCCGAAACGATCAACCCAAGAATAATCATTGCCGTAAAATCAAGGTTCAGCCTTATGTCTATCCCGCTCAAGCCACCCAATAACCCACCTATCCCCATAAGGTGAGTGCTTATTTTCCAGAAAAAAGAAATCAGCAGGGAAAAAACAACAATGAACGTGGACCCAAGCAGGAACATCGAAAAAACATCATAAACGGGCAGTTTCCTGATCAGGTAATAGGAAAGGAAATAAAACAAAACCGTAATGGCAAAAGGATAAATCCGGTCTTCCCTTTTTTTCAGGTAAATATCACCGATTATCTTTCTCCTCGCCATCATGGCCACAAACAACAATGGGAACAAGGCCGTGGTAATAAATATCATGGTGAACAAAACAAACTTCATCGGGATCAGGAGCGAAATGTAGGTATTTGAACCAAATAATATGAGCGTAAACCAGGAAGGGATTAAAACAGGGTGAAACAGGATGGAAATGGTTTTTGCGAATTTGTTTTCCATGGATGGGAAAGAATCTAAAATGATTGTTATTGGCCTTTAAAACTACTGAGAGCTTACTGTTTACAGTTCTTTGCGCAACCGGGCCACCGGGATACTTAATTGTTCACGGTATTTGGCAACCGTTCGCCGGGCAATGTTATAGCCTTTTTCCTTTAAAATTTTTGTAAGCTGTTCATCGGTATAGGGCTTGGTTTTTTCTTCCGCATCAATGCAATCCATTAGAATCTTCTTTATCTCCCGTGTGGAAACCTCTTCACCGCTTTCGGTTTGCATGGATTCCGAGAAAAAGCTTTTCAATAAAAATGTCCCGAATGGGGTTTGCACATATTTACTGTTTGCAACACGTGAAATCGTGGAGATATCGAGGTTAACGATTTCCGCGATATCTTTCAGGATCATGGGCCGCAACTTGGTTTCATCGCTGGTGAGGAAATACTCCCGCTGATACTCCATGATTGCGTTCATGGTAGTTTCCAATGTGTTTTGCCGTTGTTTAATGGCATCGATAAACCATTTCGCCGAATCTATTTTTTGTTTCACAAAAGTAATGGCATCCTTGTGCTTTTTTTTGTCTTTGCTGTGGGCATACCCTTCCAGCATGTCAACATAATTCCGGCTCAACTTTAACTCTGGAGCATTCCTCGAATTCAGGTGCAGCTCCAAATCCCCATTGTTGTTGTAATAATAAAATCGGGTAAAATGTAATGGTTTGTCTTTGAAGTTTCCCCAAGGGAGTTTCCCGGCTTGGGGTTCAGTTTTAGGATTTCTTCAATGGCATCTTTCAAATCTTCCTCGGTTATTTTGGCTTTTTTGAGGATTTTATCATAATGCTTTTTCGTGAACTCATTGAAATACCTTTCGAGGATATGGATGGCCAAATCAATGTCTTTTGATCCGTTTTGCTTTTTGCGCAATTGTATCAAAAGGCACTCCTGTAAATTCCGTGCACCAACGCCCGGAGGGTCAAAACCCTGGATTATTTTCAAAAGCTCGGTGATTTCTTCCCTGCTTGTCTGGATATTCTGGGTAAAGGCCAAATCGTCAACCAGGGAATTAATGTCCCTGTTCAGGTATCCCGAATCGTCGAGATTACCGATAATAATGGAAGCGATCAAATGCTTTCTTTCGTCCAAACTGCTCAATCCCAACTGTGAGAGCAAGGCCTCCTGAAAAGTAGTTCCTGAAATAAAAGGAATATCGCGGGGCTCATCGTCCGCACTGTGATTGTTTGCATTTAATTTATAGGAAGGAATTTCATCATCGTCCATATAATCACCGAGGTCAAATTCATCTTCACTGTCTTTTGTGTCGGCATCGCTTTCAACTTCTGTGTCCTCCGAATTGGTTTCCGGGTCAATTTCATCCAGGATATCAAGGGTTTCTTCTTCCTCCTCTTCACTCTCTTCAAGGGCGGGGTTCTCTTCTATTTCCTGCTTTATCCTTTGTTCAAGGGCCACCGTGGGAACCTGTAGCAACTTCATCAGCAATATCTGCTGAGGCGAAAGTTTTTGTAATAGCTTTTGTTGTAATCTTTGATGTAACATAAATCCCTGGGGTTTCCCTCTAATTTTTACAAATTTGCGTTTTTTTCACTTAAAATCAAAATTTATTCTTGAATAACCCATTAATTTGGTGTTTAATTCAAAATGTTCGGGTTCAAGGCTTGTTCGGACTTTAAAGCCCGGAGTCCCTCATGTGTGGGATGACTGGGTTTAAAGGCCAAGGTAAAAACTGCGTGTCGCCTTAGCTGTGGCCGCAAGAAATCGGACATTTTGAATACAAACGAATTAAAATTCTGCATTTTGCGGTGTCCTCGGGAAAGGGATCACGTCCCTGATATTTCCCATTCCCGTTACAAACTGTATCAACCTTTCAAAACCAAGCCCAAATCCACTGTGTGGCACAGTCCCGAATTTCCGGGTTTCGAGGTACCACCACATTTCCTCTTCTGGTACGTTCATTTCCCTCATTCGTTTCAAAAGTTTATCATGACTTTCCTCTCGTTGCGAACCCCCGATTATTTCACCAATTTGCGGGAACAACACATCCATCGCCCTCACGGTTTTATCGTCATCGTTCAGTTTCATATAAAAGGATTTTATTTTTTTAGGGTACCCGGTGACGATTACAGGTTTCTTGAAATGCTTTTCCACAAGGTAACGCTCGTGTTCCGATTGCAGGTCGGAGCCCCAGTCTTCGATCACAAACTGGAACCTTTTCTTTTTATTGGGTTTTGAATTGCGCAGAATATCAATGGCCTCCGTGTATGTAATGCGGGCAAAGTCATCTTCAAGTACAAAACGGAGTTTTTCCATGAGTTCCATGGGTGAACGCTCTTCCGCCTTCTTGTTCTTTTCTTCGTCCTGAAGGCGCTTGCCCAAAAACCCCAGATCATCGGCACAGTTTTTCAACGCATAATCAATCAGGTACTTCAACATCTCCTCTGCAAGGTCCATATCATCATTGATATCGTAAAAAGCCATTTCAGGCTCTATCATCCAAAACTCCGCAAGGTGCCTTGTGGTATTTGAGTTTTCAGCCCTGAACGTAGGCCCAAATGTATAAACCTCCGACAATGCCAATGCGGCAAGCTCGGCCTCCAACTGCCCCGAAACCGTAAGGTTGGTCTCCTTTCCAAAAAAATCTTCCTTATAATTTATTTTCCCATCTTCTGTTTTTGGGGGATTTTCAATATCAAGGGTGGTAACCTTGAACATTTCCCCGGCACCCTCGGCATCCGAACCGGTGATGATGGGCGTATGGATATTCAGGAAACCCTTATCGTTAAAAAACTTATGTACGGCAAAAATCATGGCATGGCGAATCCTTGAAATCGCACTGAACGTACTCGTCCGAAACCGCAAATGGGCTTTTTCACGAAGGAACTCCAATGTATGCCGTTTGGGCTGCAACGGATATTCATCGGGATCGGCCGTGCCCAATATTTCAATTTGCTTTGCGTTTACCTCAAGCTTTTGCCCGCTCCCCTGCGATTCCACCAACTCCCCGGTAACCGACAATGCAGCACCCGTATAAATGTTCTGGATTTCGTTTTCATTGATAATACCAAGGTCAACAACTATTTGTACATTATTTATGGTGGAGCCATCGTTCAATGCGATAAAGGCCACGTTTTTGCTCCCCCTTTTTGTGCGCACCCATCCCTTTACGTTCACCGTTTTCCCAAATTCGCCCGAACCAAGGAGATCAACTATTTTTGTCCGTTTTAACTTATCCATCAGTTTGTTAATTATTTATTTCGGTTGCGAAATTAGCTGATTTTTTCAATTCAAGGCCAATGAATTTATTTTTTTATCCTTTGGAAATTGAGCAATTTTTTATATACACATCAAAAACTAACTATCTTTGTTTTTTTTTATTTAAAAAGGTGAACTTACCACTTTTGGATTATCAATTAAGGTGTTCGAAACAAATACAATATTATGCAAACAATCATAAGTAAAACAAGCAGGCTTGCCAAAAAAGATAATTTTGTTTTTTTAACGTCCGATTTAAAAAACCTGGACCCAAAATATTTTTCCACCCAGGAATTGAAATACATCAAATCAAAAAACAAGGAAAACAAACAGGAGATTTTTGCTTTCAACCATTTTTCACAATGGGTTTTTGTGCATATCCTCAAAAAAGAAAGGGCAAAAAACCAACGGATGGAAAACTACCGTGCGGCCGGCAATTCATTGCTGAGCAAACTGAACGGCAACAAACTGCATAGCATTACCCTTATCGACAGTGAAGACAAGCCACAGGAAACCCTGGCCTATGCCGAAGGGCTTTCACTCGGGAATTACCAGTTCTTGAAATACAAAAAAGACCCGGGCGAGAAACTCAATTCGCTCAATTCGGTATTCCTGTTGTCCAAAAACATCAGCGAAGACGATATTGATGAACTCAATATTGTTTTGGATGCGACCTGTAAATGCCGCGACCTCGTGAACGAACCAGTGATTACGCTTAATGCCGAAAAACTGGCGAAAGAGATAGGACAGTTAGGGAAAGAATCGGGGGCAAAAGTTGAAATCCTGAACAAGAAAAAAATCGAGGCCCTGAAAATGGGTGGCCTCCTTGCAGTTAACCTCGGCAGTGTAGATGCCCCCACTTTCAGCATCATGGAGTGGAAGCCCAAAAATGCAGTGAACAAAAAACCCTATGTTTTTGTGGGGAAAGGTGTGGTTTACGATACGGGCGGCATGAACATAAAGACCGGCAACTTTATGAACAACATGAAAATGGACATGGCCGGCGGGGCAACAGTCGCCTCGGCAGTTTACGCCATTGCCAAAGCCAAATTGCCCGTTCATGTTATCGGGATAGTCCCGGCCACGGACAACCGCACCAATGGGAACGCCTATGTTAGCGGCGATGTTATCACCATGTACGATGGCACCCGTGTGGAAGTCCTGAACACAGATGCCGAAGGACGGATGATTCTGGCAGATGCCCTTAGTTATGCAAAAAAGTATGACCCTGAAATGGTGATAGACCTGGCTACCCTAACCGGGGCAGCGGCCCGTGCCATTGGAAAATATGGGATTGTGGGCATGAACTCAAATGCCGACAGGGAATTTTCCCTCTTGCAAAAAAGCGGGGAAGAGATGTACGAACGGATTGTGGAATTCCCATTCTGGAAGGAATATGAAGAAGAAATCAAATCAGATGTTGGGGATATCAAAAACCTTGGTGGCGCTGAAGGGGGTGCGATCACGGCCGGCAAGTTCCTTGAGCATTTTACCGATTACCCTTATGTTCACCTCGATATAGCAGGACCGGCTTTCGTGGAAAAAACATATAAATACTATCCAACGGGCGGAACAGGAATGGGTGTCAGGTTATTGTTCAATTTTATCAGGAGCAAGGCTTAGAAATTAAAAAAACCTTTTGGGTCGTAGAAAGCCAGTACGCTTGAGACCCGAAAGGTTGAAAAGTATCGAAAGCTTAGGGGTTAAGAGTTAGAAATTAAAAATATAATCGCATAACACATAACCCACTACACAAAAAAAGAAACATGTACAACGCGAAAGAAAAATCAACAAAGATAAAGGTGGGGATAACCCATGGGGATTTTAACGGGATCAGTTATGAAGTAATTATCAAGACTTTCAAGGACAACCGTATCCTGGATTTTTTCACCCCGGTGATTTATGGTTCCTCAAAAATTGCCTCTTATTACCGAAAAACCCTGAATATGCCCGATGTGAATTTCAACCTCATAAAACGGGCCGACATGGCAAATCCCAAAAGGGCAAATATCATCAACTGCTACGACCAGGAAGTGAAAATCGAAATTGGCAAGCTAACGGATATTGCGGGGGAACTTGCTTTTCTGGCACTTGAGAAATCAATTTCGGATATCGACAAACACGATATTGACGTAATCGTTACGGCACCGATAAACAAAGTGAACATCCAATCGGAGAAATTCAATTTTGCCGGGCACACCGGGTATTTTGCCGACAAGTACAAAGTTGAAAACCATTTGATGCTCATGGTCAGCAACAAACTGCGCATTGGTATCATTACCGGTCATATCCCCTTAAAAGACGTCCCTGCGGCCATTACCGAAGAAAGGGTGTTGGCCAACATAAAAGTGATGCAAAAAACCTTGCAAATGGATTTTGCCATCCCCAAACCAAAAATCGCTGTTCTGGGGCTTAATCCACATGCCGGTGATGGTGGGCTTATTGGTTCCGAAGACCGTGACATCATCGGCCCGGCCATCAACAAAGCGAAAAAGGAAGGCATCCTTGCTTTTGGGCCTTATCCTTCCGACGGCTTTTTTGGTTCGTCCAATTACACAAGATTCGATGGTATCCTGGCCATGTACCACGATCAGGGAATGTTGCCCTTCAAGACATACGCATTTGACATTGGTGTGAACTTTACCGCCGGGCTACCAATTATCCGAACATCACCAGCCCACGGAACGGCCTTTGATATTGCCGGGAAAAATATTGCATCGCCCCAATCCTTTAAAGAAGCTGTTTTCCTTGCAATCGAATTGTACAAAAACAGAAAAACCTACCAGGAACTCACAAAATCCGCATTGCCCGTGAAAGAGAATGGGGGCAATGCGAGAAAATCTTAAACAGAACAAATTATTAAACATTGCTTGAAAACCTGATTGGAGAAAATGTCCCTGAAAAAATATATCATTAAGGAAATAGCGGAAACCGTAAAAGGGGAACTACCTTACATTACTGACGAGAATCAGGTTATCACTGATATCCTGATCGACTCCCGCCGGCTTATCAACCCTGTGAATTGCCTCTTTTTCGCCCTGTCGTCAAAGAAAAACAACGGGCATGATTTTATCGAGGAACTTTACCAAAAAGGTATCCGTAACTTCATTGTATCCGAGAAAGGCCTTGAATTAAAGGACGCCAATATCATCCAGGTCGAAAACACATTGGAAGCACTTCAAAAGCTGACTTCCTTCCACCGGAAACAATTCGATATCCCCATTTTTGGTATTACAGGCAGCAATGGGAAAACAATTATCAAAGAATGGTTGTTCCAGCTTTTGTCCCCGGATAAAAAAATCATCCGAAGCCCTAAAAGCTATAATTCGCAGGTGGGCGTGCCCCTTTCGGTTTGGCAAATGAAACCCGGTTATGACCTCGCAATTTTTGAAGCCGGTATTTCCGAACCGGACGAAATGGGGAAATTACAACCCATTATCAATCCAACAATTGGGGTTTTCACGAACATTGGCGCAGCCCACAGCGAGAACTTCATCAGTACCAAACAGAAAGTGGGCGAAAAGCTGAAACTGTTCACCAAAGTGGATACCCTTGTTTATTGTTCCGATTATCCTGACATCCAGGAAACAATTATCAAATCGGAAATTCTTGAAAGCATTACCGCTTTCACATGGAGCCGCAAACAGGAGGCCGATTTCCAAATAATATCTACCGAAAAGAACCCGAACAACACCACCCGGATTTCAGGGGTTTTCAAGGATAGGGAAATCAGTATCATTATCCCTTTTGTTGATGATGCTTCCATCGAGAACGCAATCCATTGCTGGGCAAGCATGTTGCTATTGGATTACGACAATGCTATAATTGCAGAGCGGATGTTCAAGCTGCAAGCCATAGCCATGCGGCTTGAGATGAAGGAAGGGATCAACCATTGCTCCATCATCAACGATAGTTACAATTCGGATATCAATTCGCTCAGCATTGCCATTGATTTCCTGAACCAGCAAAACCAGCATAAGCGGAAAACGATTATTTTGTCCGACATTTTGCAAAGCGGCCAAAACGATGAAGATTTGTATGAAGAAATCGCAGGGCTTTTGGAAAAGAAGGGGATAGACAAAATTATTGGGATCGGGAAAGCCATCAGCAACCAGGCGGATAAGTTTGGCATCGAAAAAGATTTTTTTCCCACTACGGATGATTTCCTTCATAAATGCTCATTTGCACATTTCCAAAATGAATCCATCCTATTGAAAGGTGCAAGGGTTTTTGAATTTGAGCAGATAAGCAGGGCATTGCAGCAAAAAGCCCATGAAACGATTTTTGAGGTAAACCTGACCGCGTTGATCCATAACCTGAACTATTTCCGTGGCAAAATCGAACCGGAAACAAAAATCATGGCCATGGTCAAAGCTTTTTCTTATGGTAGCGGGAGTTTTGAAATAGCCAACATCCTCCAGTTCCATCGGGCCGATTATCTTGCCGTGGCCTATGCCGATGAAGGTGTGGAGCTCCGCAAGGCCGGGATTACTTTACCCATTATGGTTATGAACCCTGATGAACAAAGCTTTGATGCCATTATCAAGCACAACCTGGAGCCCGAGATTTACAACTTCAGGTCGTTGAGCCTGCTTGAAAAAGCCACAAGGAAAAACATCATCCCCGATAATAAACCCGTTAAGGCCCATATCAAATTCGACACCGGCTTGCACCGTTTAGGATTTGTGATGGAAGAGATTGACGAGCTCATAGATTTGCTGAAAGGGAACAAACATATTTACGTGCAATCGGTATTTTCGCACCTTGCTGCCAGCGAAGACCCTTCGGAAGACGATTTCACAAAAGGGCAGATCGATTTGTTCAGGGAGATGTCGGACAAAATCAAATCACATACGCATCACCCCATTCTTATGCACATATTGAATTCGGCAGGGATAAACCGTTTCCCACAAGCCCAGTTTGATATGGTAAGGTTGGGGATCAGCCTTTATGGGATTTCTTCCAATCCCACGGATGCAGATAAATTGGAAAATGTGAGCACATTAAAATCCACCATTTCACAAATTAAAACAATCCAAAAAGGGGAAACCATTGGCTACAACCGCAAAGGCATTGCAAATGAGGACATGAAAATCGCCACTGTTGCCATTGGGTATGCCGATGGGTTTAAGCGCAGCCTGAGCAATGGCGTGGGCCAGGTTTTAATCCATGGGAGATTTGCTCCGGTGGTTGGGAATATAAGCATGGATTTGTGCATGATCGACATTACCGGGATTGAAGCCGAAGAGGGCGACGATGTAATTGTTTTCGGTAAAGATTATCCGGTTACCAAACTTGCAAAAGCAACCGGAACTATCCCTTATGAAATTATGACCGGGATTTCGAGAAGGGTAAAAAGGATTTATTTTCAAGAGTAATCCCCTTCGATAAAGATTCAATGGAAAACAATCAAATAGGAAATCATGAAACTATCGATCATAATACCTGCATACAACGAACAGGACACCATACACCTGATCCTTAACAAAGTAATTGCCGTCGATTTGATCGCATCCATCGAAAAGGAAATCATCATTGTAAATGACTTTTCAACGGATAAAACAAAGGAGGTTGTTGAAGAATATATTTCGCAACATCCCGGAACACAAATCCAGCTTTTTAACCAGGCCAAGAACATGGGCAAGGGAGCGGCTTTGCATAAGGGAATAGAATTGGCAAACGGTGATTTCCTGATTATCCAAGATGCCGATCTGGAATATGACCCCAATGAATACAACTACTTGTTAAAACCTATGGTTGATGGTGTGGCCGATGTGGTATATGGCTCCCGGTTTTTGGGAGGGACACCCCACAGGATATTGTTCTTTTGGCATTCAATTGGGAATAAATTCCTCACATTCCTTTCCAATATGTTCACCAACCTTAACCTGACAGACATGGAAACCTGTTACAAGCTTTTCCGTTCAGGAATCATCAAGCCCCTGAAATTAAAAGAAAACCGTTTTGGGTTTGAACCGGAAGTAACGGCCAAAATATCCCGCATCCCAAATATCCGCATCTATGAAGTAGGGATTTCATACTACGGCAGGACTTATGATGAAGGCAAAAAAATAGACTGGAAAGATGGTTTCAGGGCGATATTCAGTATTATCAAATACAATGTTTTCAGCAGGTAAATATTTTGCTGTTTCCACTCCCGTACATGCTGGATTAGTGGAAAACGATACAGGACAATCAATCCATAAATGCCGGAATGATTCAATCTTTAAGCATTATAATATATTGTTATGCAACAGTTTTCTTTCCATGCCGGAACTTATCGTTCCACCATGCCCATAACATGAACATCACCACATAAAAGAAAGGGCGCATGATCCAGTCATGGATAAAATGCCAATGCTCCGGTAAATTAATGGTCACAAAAGTCATCCCCACTATACGCCCTATATTAACAATGTGGATAATCACAAGCCCCATGGGTATGAACCACAATTTGTGTTTCCAGGGACCGGGATACAGAATCATTAACACAATCCACTGGTAAAATTGTTTCATGCCCGAACAAGCCGGGTTTACTGCCACATAACCATTTCCTTCGGGGTAATATATAAGGTTTTTCCAAACGTGGTCATCGATGGTATATTCCGGGAAGGTGGTTACCTTCACGTTAAAAGTGTGCAGAAACCATTCGCTGGCAAGGAATACTTCGTGGGCCAACCAGGTTCGTGTTCCATTCACAAATTGGGCAACCTCCGGGGTTCGTATTAAGTACCTATATAAAAAATGGAAAAACAGCAATATCCCCATAAATATGGCCACATCCACAAAGGCTTCAAGGTGGTACTTTTTAATAATCGTTTTTATCCGTTGAATAATTGTTCGCATATCAGAAGAATAGATTTGAAACTTATTTTTAGTTACTTTAGCAGCCCAAATAAATAAGTCGGCTAATTTATAAAACTTTAATAACTTTGCACCTTTCTTTTTAGGATATGCCAAAATTTCCAGAAAATAAAAAACACAGGTACGGGCGCAGAAAACGAAATTCTTTTCAGCAATTCATCCATGATATTGGGAAGAAGCTGGGGAGAAAACCTTCCCATCGCAAATCAACAGTAGAGGGGAGTTCCCTTTTTTCAAAATCCACAGAAATATCATACGATGAACATGGTAAGATAAGTAGGATCAAGAAACAAGAAACCAAATACAAGAGGTTAAAAAAGCCTCGTTTCAGTTTATCCGCATACCTCCAGGAATACAGAAAGAAACGAAAAAGGGCGATAGAAAAGAACAGGAAGAAAAAGTTCAAACAGAAAATCCAAAAGAAGCGGGCAAAGGAATTCAGAAAGGAAAAGAGGATAAGCTATATCCGCTCTTTCTTCCCAAATTATAAAAAGCCGAAAAAAAAGGGTTTTGCACCCCCGGAGGAAGAGACTAAAACCAGGGACCAAAGAATTCAGGAGAAATTAAAGCAACAAGAGAGGAACTACTTTAAATATACGATCAATTCATTGGCATTGTACGTTACGGCCTATTTGATCGTGTATATCACCTATCAGTTGGCCGTGATGATCGTTGCATCGCGTTGGCACCTTGATTCGGTTCTGTTTTATTATGATCTTGCATTTAATGATTTCTCACCATTATGGACACGTTTCAATATCATCGTGGTCACATTTTCTGGGCCTTTGGTTTCGCTCTTGATCGGTATCTTATTTTATAAAGTAATTGCAAACCGCCCGAAGGTAAAGGGCTTTATGAAACTGTTCGTGATATGGATCGCTCTTCACGGGTTCAACCTGTTTTTCGGTGCGTTTGCATCGGGCGTTTCTACCGACCAGGGCTTTGGGTACGTGGCCAACTGGCTTTACATGAATGTTTTCTGGCAAATATTCTTTTCGCTCACATTTCTTTTCATTCTTGGTTTGATCGGATATTATTCCACAGGGAAATTCCTTGAAACGAGCAATTCGGCCTATCGGATCAAAAAAGAAAACAGGAACCGTTTTTTGTTGCACCAGGTGATTTTGCCCTGGCTTATCGGTGGATTGTTGATTTACCTAGTGAAAGTCCCAAACAATATGCCCTATGACGTCGGGAATTTACTTACGATGTCGCTTGCCGTTGTCCCTGTTATTTTTAACAGAAGGGCAAAGCCGATAATAAATTTCAAATATGACAAAAAACCAACAAAGATACATTGGGCATATATAATCACTTTTGTTTTATTATTGGCAAGTTTCCGTATTTGGCTCGAAACCGGACTGCATATTGAATTGACCTATGATATTTCATTAAGGATCACACCGGTTTAGGCCAGGATAAAATCCATTTGTTTCTTGCCCAAATCAATTCTTTTTACCTTGATACGGATAGGATCGCCCAAGCGGTATTCTTTGCGATGGCTATGTCCCACGACCATGTAATTATCTTCGTCAAGATAATAAAAGTCATCGTCAAGGTATTTAAGGGAGACCATCCCTTCGCATTTGTTCCCATCCAGTTCAACGAAAAGGCCCCATTTGCTCACACCGGAAATTAGCCCATTAAACTCCTGCCCAACTTTGTCCAGAAGGTATTCAGCCTGTTTATACTTAATTGAAGCCCTTTCGGCATCCAATGCTTTACGTTCCATTTCGGAAGAGTGGACACATTTTTCTTCATATTCGGCCGGGTTCACCGATTTTGCCCCTTGCAAATACATCTCAAGCAAGCGGTGGACCATCAGGTCGGGATATCGGCGGATGGGGGAAGTAAAATGGGTATAATACTTAAAGGCCAAGCCATAATGCCCAATGTTTTTAACTGTGTATTCGGCCTTTGACATTGTCCTTACCGCAATTTTCTCGATCATGTTCTCCTCCCCTTTTCCCCTTATTTGTTTAAAAAGTTGGTTCATGGAAGAAGAAATGGATTTCCGGCTGCCAATGTTCAGTTTATAACCAAACTTTGTGATGAATTCAGCAAAGGTCTGTAGTTTTTCAGGATTGGGTTCATCGTGCACACGATAAATAAAAGTTCGCGGCTCTTGCCTGCCATGCCTTCGGCCAATGGTTTCAGCGACCTTGCGGTTTGCCAGCAACATAAAATCCTCCACCAACCTGTTCGAGTCGGTTTGTTCTTTCACATAAGCACCAATTGGTTTTCCAGCTTCGTCCAGTTCAAATTTCACTTCATGTGATGAAAATGCAATCGCCCCATTATCAAATCGCTTTTTCCTTAATTTAGATGACAGTTCGTGCAAGGTCAATATTTGATTGCGGTAGTTGTCATTTCCACCCTCGATTATTTTCTGAACTTCTTCATAATTGTACCGGCGATCCGAATAGATGATGGTTTTTCCATACCATTCTTTTACTACATCTGCTTTTTCCGTTAGTTCAAAAACGGCCGAGAAACACAGCTTTTCCTCTTCTGGTTTTAGCGAACACAATTCATTGGAAAGTTTTTCAGGGAGCATTGGGATTACCCTGTCAACAAGATAAATGGAAGTCCCCCTTTCATAAGCCTCGGAATCGACAAGATTTCCCGGTCTCACATAATGCGAAACATCTGCAATATGGATACCTACTTCCCAATTCCCATTTTTCAATTTCAATAACGATAAAGCATCATCAAAATCCTTGGCATCCTTTGGATCTATCGTACAAGTAAAGGTTTTCCTGAAATCCCTTCTTTTGTTTATCTCCTCCTTCGATATCCGATTATTGATTTTTTCCGCTTCTTTTAAAACACTATTTGGGAAACTCACCGGAAAACCAAAGTCGGCAAGGATGGATTGCATCTCTACCTTGTGTTCGCCCGGATTTCCAAGGATGTCGGTCACTTCACCAAAAGGGTTCTTTGAATGCTCTGGCCAGTCGGTGATCCGCACAATGACTTTTTGTCCGTTCTTAGCCCCGTTCAAACTTGTCAAAGGAATGTAAATATCCACCGGGACCGCTACATCGTCAGGGATTAAAAAAGCATATTTGGCCGACACGTCCAATATGCCCACAATCTGCTTTTTGCCTCTTTTTAAGACTTCGACAATCCGGCCTTCGGTTTTCCTCCCCCTTCGTTTTGGGAACAACTGTACCTTTACGGTATCCCTGTTCAAGGCATGGTATGTATTGTTGGCCGCAATGAAGATATCTTCATCCAAATCCTTTGTCAGGATGTAAGCCTTTCCCGTTTGCTTCATGTCCACGATACCCGTGATAGTGTTTTTTGCAAGGAATTTTTTCAGGCTTTCAGGGTTCAGCTTATACTTTCCCCTGCGGGCTTCGACTATTTCCTTGTTGTATTCCAACTTCGAAAGAATATCTTTTACAACTTGTTTGCTCGCTTTGTCTTCAATTCCAAGTGCATGCGACAATTGTCGAAAATTATATCCGCGATGCGGATTGTTCCTGAATACATTGAGGACGGTTTCGATAAAAGTATTCTTTGTTATCCTGGTATTTTTTCTTTTTTTGGCTGCCATATTTGGGTTATGTGTTATGCGTTATGTGTTATGTGTTATGGGTTATGTGTTATGCGTTATCGATTGTTCAAAACTGAATTTTGCTGATTATATTTTTATTAATGGTTTTGTTTCCAAAATACATATTTGCAAAGCTAATTACTTTTAACTCCAAACGCATAACTTTTAACTCATAACTTTTTAACTTAATTGAAAAAAACCTATCTTTATCACTTATGAATTTATTGAATGATTTTATATCGTTGTTTTTTCCAAAAACCTGTATGGCCTGTGGGAATTCACTTTTTCACAATGAAGAAATAATCTGCACGAATTGCTTGTTTCATTTGCCCAAAACAAACTTCCATCTCGACAAAGACAATCCGGCGAGCAAAACCTTTTGGGGAAGGGCAAATATCGAAATGGCAACGGCCCTCTATTTTTACAGAAAGGGCGGAAAAGTCCAAACTTTGATCCATCATTTAAAGTACCATGGCCATGAGGAAATCGGGGTTTTCCTCGGACAACTTTACGGTGGGCAATTAAAAGGATCCACATATTTGAATGATGTGGATGTGGTAATCCCCATACCGTTGCATAAAGCAAAGTTGAAAAAGAGAGGTTTTAACCAGGCAGAATCATTTGCATCCGGTCTTGCCGAAACCATGAAAACCACAATGGACACTACCTCGGTATTTCGCAATACCGAAACTTCCACCCAAACAAAAAAAAGCCGTTATAAACGTTGGGAAAACGTAAGTGAAATCTTCAAGATAAAAGACAATTCGGGGCTGGAAAACAAACATGTCTTGATTGTGGATGATGTGATTACCACGGGGGCAACAATGGAGGCTTGCATCAATGCCTTGAAAACAGTGGATGGAATACGGATAAGTGTTGCTGCTATCGCATTTGCTTCCCATTAAAAAACCCGGTCAATCAAAACGGAATGACCGGGTTTTAATTATTTAGCTTCTTGCTATTTAAAGGCCCTAAACACTTTCTTGGAACCATAAGCAGCACCCATTACCATCATAATGATAAGACCGCCACCAATTGGTGCACCACCCCCAACCGGTGTATTTCCACTTCCCGGTCCTCCACCACCATTTGGATGTGGAGGTGTTTGGGCAAGTGAAAACAAAGGCAATGCGAGGAATAAACCCGCTACAAGAATTGATTTCAATACTTTTTTCATATCTTTTAATTTATTGGTTTATAATAATTTGATTATATCCTTTTCCCCCCACCTGTAGTAGGGGGAAAAGGTAAGGTTTTATTTTATGAAAACTTTCCTGGTCGTCATACTGTTATTGCTCAGCACCTTCACAACATAATATGCACTCTTTTCGAGGGCAATAGTATTGATTGTGCCATTTATCTGTGTTGCTATTACTTCCTGTCCCATCATATTATAGATGTTTATTTGTCCATCCGTATTTTCAGGAGCTATAACAACCACTTCATTATTCACTGAATAAACAGTAAACAGCTTATCTGTGTTTTCACCAACCGATAATGGTGAGAAATGGATAATAAACCTTTGCTCATTATCATTTAAGGTATAATCAAATGTATATGAACTTGAAGTTAAGTCTGTCATCTCACCTGTAAAAGTATCTTCCAGAACAACAATACCAATATCGTTTATTTCAATTGCAGAGATCGTAAATTCACCACTAACTCCAGCACTAAACCCTAACTGGACCCAGTTGGTTTCGGGAAGCACATTAACGGCAAGGTTAGTAGATGCGATAGAGTACAATGAAGGAACTCCCGGATGATCGCTCATAAGTTTATAGGCATCGAAATCAGAATCAAAACCTGCGGTTGCAGCATCGTTGAATATAATCGCTGTTTCATCGGTATATCCGTTACCTTCCACCTGCAAACTTACTTTATTGGAAACTTCTGATTTCATGTATCCAACATTATTATTTACCCGGTCAGCATAGTCAACCATAAAAGTACCAGTCCCGGGAGTACTGCAGTTTACAAAGAAACCCTGCCCCATGGCAATGTATTGGGAGCCTCCATTGACCGAGCCAGTAGTACTCCATGATGCCCATTGCGTCCCATTATAAACATAAACAGTTGCATCTACATTAGCTCCGGAAGCTGTGTAAGCAGATTGCCAGTCAAGTGCAGAAGGATAGGGGTTGCCAAGAAGGTTCCAACCAGAATTAAACCCGGTGGTAGTCCTGACAAGGTTATCGGCAGCACCAAATAGACCGGTATTTAACGCACCGGTTTCTGAGAAAGTCCAACCAGTAACACCTCCGGCATTTGCACCATCAACCCATACCATATAACCTTGATAAGCATTTAATGGCGTTCCCAATGCAAAAAGCTCAGTATAATCATAAGTAGCCTCATTGTTCTCATAGAGATAAACATCAGGCTCCCCGGCATTCAAATGGAATATATCAATTAATTCACCACCAACAGATGGGGAGAATGTATGATATTGGTCGGCTGAAAGATAACGCTCGACTGTTGTGGCACCTACCACATTCAGGCTTGTTTCAACAATAGAACCAGAACCGGCAGCACCCGATTGAACAAGCAATGTTCCGCATAAGGCGGTTCCGGATGGGATTACAGGATAATTCGCAAGCCCGGCAGGTATGGTGGCATCGGTAACATAACCCGGAACACCGTTGTCCCAGTTACCGGCATCAAACCAATTATTGTCAACAGCACCTGTCCATGTGGAAGCAGCAGCCGAGGCATTGATGGTAAGAACACCGGAAACATTCGTTGTTCCATCCCAGGCGCCACTATTAAAACCGCCATATGTATATGGCCCATTGTTGAACCGCCATCTTGAAACGTAATAATAGGTTCCAGGTGCCATGGGAACATCAGCCCCTAAATTTGTTGAATACTGGTCATTGTTACCCTGATCCGAATCATAATTTGCCATTACCCAAGAGAAATTTGCACTTCCATTCGGGTCTTCATCCACAAGACTGTAACCTATCCAACATTCGATTCCTGCACCTTGTCCACCAGCATCAGTCACCCCTGGCTCATAGCATTGGGCATAAACGGTATAGTTCCACCACGAATTAATGGCTCCTGAAGGTGGCCATTGCAAGTTGTAATAACTTAGGGCTTCCCCTATTAAAATATCGTCAACCCCCCATCTTGTAGGGCTATTGGTTGAGTAATACTTGAATGCGATATAAACACTTGTTCCAGAAATTCCAGACAAATCAATGTTCCCGGAAAATGCAGAAACTTCTGTTGAATTATTTATACCGGTCGGTTGGTTATAGGTCAGTTCTACCCACGTTGCCGTTGAAGGGTCTCCAACACCTGCATAATTTGTGGAATAATAAAGCTTCAAGTAATTATTCGCATCAACGGTTCCATATTTTGCACTTGTAGTGAAAGTCATTATCTCATTCGAATAATTATCCAAATTGATCCCAGGGAGAACAAGCCAATCTTCTTCGGGATTACTACCTCCAAATCCGTTCATATTGACCAATTGTCCTCCTGCATAGTGATACCACGCATTTACTCCTGCAACGCTATAAGTATAACAATCCCCAAAACCTGTATCGAAAGTTTCACTATAAGTCAGGGTTGTAGTTGCGGGAACTTCAACAGTCCCACTACAAGCAACTGTTTTGTCAGTTGCACCAGTTGAAGTTATGATTATATCTTCGGTATAATTCCCTGCACTCAGTCCAGCCTGAAGACGAGTATATAAAGTTGTAGGTGTAACTGTACCACCTGATTGTGTAAGTGTAATCGTACTAAGCTGAAATGTAACATTATCAGAAGATATCTCATAGTTTGTTGATGGGTTAACTGAAATATCTGCTGTTAAATCCGATCCTTCAACTGTAAATGTTTGTGTACTTGAAGGCCCGCTTCCAAAAGCATAGTTTAGCCCACTTAAAGCAGAGGGAGCAATCGAAATAATAGGGGAAGAAGATGTCCCGATCCAAGCTCCCGGATCAAAATCAGCAGGAGCATTTTGGGGAAGGTTTGTTGTACCAGCCCCCCCTGTGTCATTCCATATGTTCCATTCACTAAAAGTATAGGTCGAATTCCCAGATGTAACAGTTGACTTTCTTTCAGCACGTCCATCCTCAAATTCATGATTTGTGTTACTCCCATCTTCTCCAGGAACACCAAACATATCAACAATTACATCAGAAGGATCACGTAAGGCAATTTGATCATCACCATTACTGTCAGCAGGTCCGCCAGTTCCAATACTCTGATCCGCTGCAAATCCATAAGTAGAGGTAAAAGTTGTCTGATTTGCACAAACAATATAAAAACCTCCTGCTGGAATACTACCTGTTAGTTCTTTTGCTGTTTGAGGTGCAGTATTTGCATTTGTCCACCTTTGCAAATCCCAACCCGTACTTAAATCAACACTCGATGCCCCGGCATTATAAAGTTCAACAAAACGTGCCCCACTCGCATTATTAGGATCGGCAAGCTCAGTAATGAAGATCTGTGACCATCCGGCATAAGCAAAAGCCATAAAGGCCGTAATTAAAAGAATTGTAATTTTTCTCATATCAATAAAATTTTAAAGGTTAGTACTCGATTCTCAAATTATTTAGTAAGAAATGTTTGAAAAACATATAACTAATTGATAATTTCGACTTATTAAAAACCCAAAGCGAAAAGGGCGATAAAGGTAAGAAAAAAATAAAACGAACAACTAATATTTATTAACAATCCTTGGACACAGCTTTTTCTGATTTTCACCGGGGTTATATGCGCTGTTAAACATAGCTTTTTCGGATTTTCGCAATGGCAATGTGCACCGTTAATCCGAAAATATATTTATAAGCAGTTTTCAACCTTCCAGGTCTCCCTCTTGCTGGCTTTCTTCGACCTGAAAGGTTAATTTATTTCCTCCCAAAATCAGCGGGTATTTCGCCCCAGTATTTTGTTTCCCATTTCAATATTTTGTTGGGGTAGCTGTTGTTATGCAACCAAACAAGTGCACGATCGACCAATTGGAAAAGTTTATCGTTGCGGCTGTTCCTCTCCAGTTTTGTGTTTATCTTTTTTCTTTTCACCCAACTCATGGCAGTCCGGGAATCGGAATAGACGGGAATTTTGCTGTCTTTTTGCTTTAGCATGGCAAGCCCGTGGACCAATGCAAGGAATTCACCAATATTGACTGTCCCCTGTGGGAATGGCCCCATTTTGAAAACTTCCCGGCCTGAACTGGTATAAACCCCACGGTATTCAAGAATGCCCGGGTTTCCGGCACAGGCCGCATCCACCGAAAGGCTATTGGCAACCGGGTCACCTACCAACTTCCTTTGTTCATCGCTAAATGCCAGGATACGTTCATCGATGCCTATGTAATTACCGCTTCCTTCCTCAAAAGCCCTTTCCGCAATATCCTTGTTTTTAAAAGACTTGAAAACAGGGTTTGGGTATCCATCGGTTTGTTTTTTACAATCATCCCAACTTGTATAAACCCCGGGTCTTTTTCCCACCCAAACCACATAATATTTTTGTTTTGCCATATCCCAGATAAAAAAAATGCTTTACAAATCAATAAAGAAATGTAAAGCACATAAATAAATACATCCGAAAATTAATTAGAACTCAATGTCCTTTTTATAAAATGTCTTTTTTGTTCCGTAAGCCAATGCTGTAACCAGCATTATTATCAAGCCGCCACCAACAGGTGCACCCCCGCCAACAGGAGTATTTCCACCACCTGGTGCACCACCACCATTAGGATGGGGAGGGGTTTGTGCAGACAAAGCAAATGGGAGCAGAACAAAGGCTGAAACTACCAATAAGGTTTGAAATATTTTTTTCATAATACGAATATAAAATTAAGCTTTCCTAAATCCAATTATCCTCTTTACTCCGTAAAAAGCACCCATGGCCAGCATGATCAACAAGCCTCCTCCAATTGGGGCACCACCACCAACAGGTAGGTCACCGCTGCCCGGGCCACCGCTGCCCGGATCCGGTGGCGTATCAGCAAATATATTCAAGATAAAGGGTCCTGCAAAGAGGAAAACGAACACTAAAATGGAAGTAATTAATTTTTTCATATTACTGATTTTGAATTTTACTCTTAACCTGTTCTTAAGAATGTAATTGTTATCTGAATTAGATTCAAGGAACAAATGTACTCACACTGACATAGAAAACCAAACTTTTTTTTAAAAAACTTAAAAAAAACAAACGATTAACCAGGAACCTACTTAGCAAGACAAATTGTTCTTTTCTTTAAACCAATTCTTTATGTTCAGAATGAAATTGCTATTTTCGCAAAAAAAAATAATGAAAAATATTCGCAAGAACGATAAAGCAAATCATACCGAAAAACGGAAAGCGGAAAACAACCAAAACCAGGTCGCCAACAGTTTAACAAGATTGAATAAGTTTATTGCCAATGCAGGGGTTTGTTCCAGGCGCGAAGCCGATAAATTAATTGCCTCGGGGATGGTAAAGGTAAACGGGGTGACCGTAAGTGAAATGGGGCAAAAAGTGGGCGCAGGCGATAAAGTGGAATTTGATGGGAAAATCTTGCAACAAGAGAGAAAATACTACTTATTGCTGAATAAACCCAAGGGTTTTATTACAACTACCGATGATCCCTACGAGCGAAAAACCGTAATGTCCCTTATCAAAAATGCCTGTAACGCAAGATTATACCCGGTGGGCCGTCTCGATATGGCCACCACTGGATTGTTGTTGTTCACAAATGACGGAGAGCTGGCGAAGAAACTGATCCACCCGAAACATTCTGTCAAAAAAATCTACCATGTGGTTTTAGATAAAAAACTTACGAAAAACGATATGCTTAAAATCTCAGAAGGCTTCGATCTGGAAGATGGCCCTATCAAAGTTGATGACATTGCCTATGTGAGCGGAGCCGAAAACAAAAAAGAGGTGGGCGTCCAACTCCATTCGGGCAGGAACAGGATAATCAGAAGGCTATTTGAGGAATTGGGCTACAGGGTTGTGCGTCTTGACAGGGTCTCGTTTGCAGGGCTCACAAAAAAAGACATTCCCAGGGGGAAATGGCGGCATTTGACACAAAAAGAAATAAGCTATTTAAAAATGCTTAAATAGTGCCATCATAAAACACACGAAAAATTCTTTTTATGGATTTTTTTGGTGGAATAAAAATATTTTATACCTTGCGCATTCTTAAACGACTAAATAGAGATAATAGTTGACTTCCAAACTAATAGCTGTTACTGTATTTAAAGCATTATTGCTGAGCAAATCAAGGTAAAAGGGTAAGATGGATTGATTCCTTACAATCGGTTCAATCTTGTAATCCAAAAGAAAAAATGGGTAAAGGTAAAGAAATGTCCATAAATGATTTTAGGGATAGTATAATTGGGAAGCCTCATTCAAGGAAACCATCCAATTATCCTGATTCTGATATGGGAACAAGCCAGTCGGACAAAAGCCTTATCATGGGCACAACCCGTTTTTACGAAGAGATATTGCTTTCAATCCACAATTCCCTTGTTATCGTTTATAATTCCGAAGGCAAGCATATTGAAGTTTGGGGCAACGCACAAACAGAAGAACAATATGGCATTGAGTCCAAGAGCCTTAAAGGCAAAAGCATAGAGGGGTTTTTCCAAGAGCCCGAAGCAAAGGAAATACATAATCAGGTACAAAGAGTATTTAAGGAAAACAAGGCTTTAAATTTTAAGGTGAACATAAAGTTCCCATCCGGGGATTTTTGGTTTGAAGTGAATCTTTCACCCATGAAAGAAACCCAGGGAAAACCAAAAACCGTAATCGGTCATTTCTACGATATCAGCGATATGGTTGCAAAGGAGAAAAAGCTTCTCTCAATTAACGAAAAGCTTTCCTATATCATCGATCATGCACCAGATGGAATGATATCAACGAATTCCAAAGGGGTCGTGATTTCAGTGAACAAAACTTTAACAGACTCCTCCCATTTTCAAAAAGAAGATTTTCTCGGAAAAAAATTCCATAAACTCCCCATATTCCTTCAGGGGGATTATGAGAAATACCAGAGTATTACCGAGATGTTTCTATCGGGACAAATCCCTGAACCATTTGAAATAGAATGGAAAACCAAGGATGGAAAAACAAAGTGGGGGGAAGTTCGCAGTGGCATAATATCAAAAAAAGGCAAATTTGCAGGCTTCCAATTGGCCATCAGCGATATTACCGAAAGAAAAGAGATTGAAAATGATCTTTTCAAGAGCAAGCAGGCCTATAAAATAATCGTGGAAAATGCACATGAAGCCATTTATATCCTTCAGGATTACCATATCCGTTTTTGCAATGCCCGCACCCTCGAACTTGCCAATTGCAGCATGGATGAACTGTTGACCACTTCAATTATGGATTTGATCCATCCCGATGACAGGGAAATTGCAAAAAGAAGGATCGCCGACCGGACTGATGGAAAGAGGAAACAAGATCGTTTTGTGTACCGCATCCTTGATAAAGAAGGAAATTTAAAATGGCTCGAAAACAATACAATTTTGATTGATTGGCATGGAAAGCCCGCCATTCTTGTTTTTGCGACCGATATTACAGACACGAAAACTGCAAAAGACAAAGAAAAAAAATATTTAAAAAGCCTTGAATTTTTGTCGGAAAAGGCAATGGAGTTTATCGAAATAAAGGCGGACGTCGATATTTACCCAATCCTGGGTGAGAAAATCAGGGAAATAGAACCCGATTCGTGCATTTTACTGCTCTCACACAACTATCAAAAAAACATCACCCAAATAGTGCATTTTTTGCGATGTATTTACGCTTGCGATAATAGGTAAACCAGTT
>JAADJA010000137.1 GCA_013151015.1 Chlorobiota bacterium | reverse complement strand
CATTCTTTGGTCAAAGGATTTTCCTGTTTCACCTTGATTTTTTTTAGTTTCTTCCCAAGGTTTTCAAATAAACCTGCAATGCCCTCTTTTTGTGCAATAAGGGTATTTTCAATGCTCGCAGGCATAACCCCTGTTTATGGTCATTCAATAATAGGTCGTAATTGTCCTTTATGATTTGTTTGGCTTTTTCAAGTTCTTCGCCATACTCTTCTTTTGTAATTGCATCTTCAATAAGTTCGGCAAGCCCTTCAATGTTTATGCTATCTGTGGTCAGTGCTTTATGTATTGCATTCAATCTACCTTTCAACCCATGAATGCTGTTCAGTTCTTTTATTAATTCGCTATTTTCAAAATCAAGGAAATCACTTTGGTCAAAAATGATATTCTGGCCGTTGTTGTATTTGTTGTGCAGTTCGGGCTTTTCGCTAAGGGCAAATAGAGAGGTGGATATTATCAGTATGCTAAAATCGTCTAAATGGCTATTGAATGTATTGGTGTTCCGTTTGGGGTGCTGGTAGCTTTTACCTCCCATTTCGTTTGTTTTTTTGCCGGTAAAGGTGGGAACAAACATTCCTTCATAATCCACCAGAACCAATGAGCCATCATTTTTTACCAGTATGTTATCGTGTTTTTAATCGCCATGCGCAAAATCCTGTTTTAAAATCCAAAGCGCAAAAACCTTGAAATTTTCAGCGAGTCGCTTTAATCCGTTTTTAACCCCGGCCTCACAATAATACTTTATCTTTTCACCAAGGGTTGGTGCTTCAACCCATTCCATCCAGCTAACCGGGAATTCGTTGCCACCATCCACATCAGCCCAGAGTTCATTTTGCAGGTAATGATAATCAACAAAATAGGGGGAGGGCTTAGCCTTTATGTAATCAACAATCTTTTGTTGCCGTTCGCCCCTTTCGTCAACATCCTTCAAAAAACACTTTAATGCGTGTAGTTTCCCCTTTTGCCGCATCTTAAAAACCACGGCAAAATTCCCGGAAGCAAAAACCGGCTCCCTGCTGTCCATAACCGCTTCTATACCTGTGTTAAGGCTCGAAAAAGAATCGGCCTCCATAATGGCCTCTTTGTATTGTGTAATGTTTGGGTATTGCATATTGTCTGTTGTGAACTAGCACCCAAATTTAGTGAATATTATGGAAGGCCAGTTGGGATTTGCTTTTTTATTATTATGGTTTTTAATATCGTTTTCGTTGCCATTTCGACTCATTAGGTAAGCATGAGGTGATGGGAGGAGCCTGTCTGCCGACAAGGCAGAAAATCCCATTACCATGAAAGACCAACAAAACCATCCCAACTGAGTAAACAAACGGCAGCCACAACCGTAAAGGAATGTCTCACCCCACAGCACAAGGCCTGCCCCAAGGGTTCGACATGACGGTTGTTTTTGGTTTTTGCTATTTCAACCTTCCGGGTCTCCTGGGCACAATCCTTCTTCGACCCAAAAGGATTATTTATTAAACAACAATTCCCTGTATTTTGGCAAGGGCCAAATTTCATCGTCCACCAATAATTCCAGATAATCCACATGCTTCCGGATATCTTTGAGATAAGGAAACACATTTTTCATGTATGAAATAGCTTTTTATAATTGGATTCAATAAGGTAGGCTTTTTTCAATCTTAAAAATCCTACTGGTGGTCAGATATTTCGGTTACAATAAAAATATGTGGTTCTTTGAAATAACCAAAAGCCCTGTATTTACCTGTAATTTTAAATTGCATTTCCCCAAATGATCTTGGTTGTCGTTTCTTCAATGAGACTTGCAAAATATTTCCTTTTTGAAAAGATACTTTGGCTTTTTTATATCTTTTTAAGATATTTCGACTTTCCAAATACTGCCGGATACCTTTTTCTTCAACAACAATATATTGCATATTAAATGTTGTCGTAGGTTTCTAGAGCGCGGTCAACATTTTCTTTGGCATGTTTTTTCACCCTTGCCAACACTTCAGTGTTTTTGATAGGTTGTAGTAAAACAAAATCCATTTCATCAAGTAACTTTTCTACTGCCTGCAAAGGCGTGTTAAAGGAAAAACTCCCCTCTTTTAAACCGCTGTTAATTATTATTGTTGTCATTTTGTTAATGCTTTAGTACAAAATTACAAAAAAATATGTATCGAAAAATTTTGATTGTTTCTTAGGACGAGACAATAGTGTTTCATTCTGAAAAGGGTTCGGTGGTTCTCATTAACAATCTTATCAGTTTTTCAACAATCCAGGTCTCCACCTCACCTGCCATCATCGACCCAAAAGGATTATTTGTTAAACAACAATTCCCTGTATTTTGGCAAGGGCCAAAGTTCATCATCCACCATTAATTCCAGATAATCCACATGCTTCCGGATATCTTCCAAGTAGGGAAAAACACTTTTGTTATAGGCTATTGCCTTTTCAGAATGGTCTTCAATCCTGTTTGCTTTTTTCCTTTCTTCGATCATTAAGGCAACCTTATCTTTGATTTCTTCCACATGCTGTGAAATCTCTTTGATGGACTGTAACTGGTTTCTCGAAAGTTTTACAAAGGTCTTGGAATCGAGTACGTCTTTCAGGCCTTTCACATTCTTGATCAATGTGTTCTGATATTTTATGGCCGTGGGGATAATGTGGTTTTTGGCAATATCGCCGATTACCCTTGCCTCGATCTGTATTTTTTTGGTATAATTCTCGAGCTGGATGTCATACCTTGCAGCCAATTCCCTTTTGGTAAGTACATCGCAACCTTCAAACAACTTAACAGCTTTATCTGAAAGTAACATTTTCAAGGCCTCAGGTGTGTTTGTAATATTTTTCAAGCCTCTTTTTTTCGCTTCGTTCAGCCATTCTTCACTGTAATTGTCCCCCTCAAAACGGATCTTCTTCGACTCCTTGATATATCTCTTGATTACTTGAAAGATAGCCTCGTCCTTTTTTACATTTTTGTTCAAAAGAGCATCCACATCAATTTTGAATATCTTTAATTGCTCTGCTATTATAGTATTCAAAGCTGTCATCGGACTGGCACAATTTGCCGAAGACCCGACCGCCCTGAACTCAAATTTATTCCCTGTAAATGCAAACGGGGAAGTCCGGTTGCGGTCGGTATTGTCCAGAAGTATTTCAGGGATTTTTGGGATATTGATGTTCAGGTCGAAATTTGTGGAATTCAATTTCCCCTTTTTCAATTGTTTTTCAATCTCATCAAGCGTATTGGAAATCTTGGTCCCAACGAAAACGGAAATAATAGCAGGAGGTGCCTCGTGTGCTCCCAAACGGT
Organism: Chlorobiota bacterium; assembly: GCA_013151015.1. Taxonomy (GTDB): domain Bacteria; phylum Bacteroidota; class Bacteroidia; order Bacteroidales; family JAADJA01; genus JAADJA01. The sequence goes on along the minus strand of JAADJA010000137.1, from coordinate 5,123 downwards.
GATCGTTCCCGGATGTTGCTATATGTGCCCTCAACACATCGGCATACTTATCAACCCCTTTGAGCACGTTCACAATAAAAGTGAGGAAACGGAAATTGGAAATGGGGGTTTTACCCGGCGCCAGGATGTTCACACCTGTATCTGTCGCAATCGACCAGTTATTGTGTTTCCCGGAACCATTCACCCCTTTGTAAGGTTTTTCGTGCAACAAAACCTGGAAATCATGGCGGCGCGCCACTTTTTCCATCAGGTGCATAATCAACTGATTATGGTCAACCGAAATATTTGCCTCCTCATAAACCGGGGCGCACTCAAACTGATTGGGAGCCACCTCGTTATGACGGGTCTTAACAGGAATCCCAAGGCGGTGGGACTCATGTTCCAAATCCTGCATAAAATCAATCACGCGTTCATGGATAGTCCCGAAATAATGGTCGGACAATTGCTGGTCTTTTGCCGAAGCGTGGCCAAAAACCGTCCTTCCTGTAAGCGCCAGGTCGGGGCGGGCCTTGAACAATGCGGCATCCACAAGGAAATATTCCTGTTCCCAACCCAAAGTAGCATACACCTTTTTCACGTTCTTATCAAAATACTGATAAACCGCTGTTGCCGATTTGTCAAGGGCTGAAAGGGATTTCAAAAGTGGGGTTTTGTAATCAAGGGCCTCACCGGTATATGAAATAAAAACCGTTGGAATGCACAATGTGTTTTCCATGATAAACGCATAGGAAGTTGGGTCCCATGCCGTATAACCACGTGCCTCAAATGTATTTCGGATTCCACCACTTGGAAAACTGGACGCATCCGGCTCCTGCTGTATCAATTCATTTCCCTGGAAGTTTTCAATGGCCCTTCCCCCTTTGATCGGGACAATAAAAGCGTCATGTTTTTCGGCAGTAGTACCCGTTAGTGGATGGAACCAATGCGTATAATGGGTCGCCCCTTTGTTCATTGCCCAGGCCTTGATCCCTGCAGCAATCTGATCGGTTATTTTCCGTTCGATAGTATCCCCTTTATTTATTGCGCCCATCAACCTTTCGTAAGCTTCTTTGGTAAGGAACTCGCGCATAGCATCGCGGTTAAAGGTCATTTCTCCAAAATATTCCGAGACTTTCTTATTAGGGAGTTCAAATGATTTTCTCTTACGCGTAAGAGTGACTTCGAGTGCTTTAAATCTGAAATTTGACATTGTTTTCGAGCTAAATATGTGGTTGACTAAAAAAATGCAAAGGTAGCAATGCAAGCAAACTGCGATAGAATTAGTAATTATTTTTTTTCAACAACTCCCATACCTGAAGGTATGGGCAACTCACAAAAGGGCAACTTATGATTTTCCATGGCCTTCAGGCCGTGGTATTATGCTGATGATAAGCAATCCAATAAACGTTAGGATACCATTGACAATGAGCAGTTCAAATCCCATTTTATAACCATCGAACCAAATGGGGGCTTTGAGGCTTAGGAAATAACAAATCACCGGGGAAGCAATGGCAACCAACGGAACCCATTTGTCCTTTACTTTAAACTTTGTGAACAGACCAAAAGAATACAGTCCGAGAAGCGGGCCATAGGTATAACCGGCGATGGTAAAAAGCTTGGAAATCACAGCCTGGTCATTTATCTCCCTAAAAACAAGGATTACGATTAGGACAAGAATGGAAATGCCCGCATGGACAAAAATACGTTTCCTGACTTTCTTCTTTTCATCCATTTCATTTTTATCCTCCATGCCCAGGAAATCCACGCTAAAGGATGTTGTAAGGGCAGTAAGGGCGCTATCGGCACTCGAATAAGCGGCGGCGATCAAGCCAACAATAAATACAAGTCCGGCCAATGTCCCAAGATGGTTGATGGCAATTTCAGGGAATAAACTATCGGTAAGTTCAGGAATGGAAATGCCCATTTTATTTGCATAAATAAACAAAGCCGCACCGAGGAAAAGGAACAACAGGTTCACCGGGACCAATATCCAGCTTAAGGTCAGTATGTTTTTTCTGGCATCTTTTAAGTTTCGGCAACTTAGGTTTTTTTGCATCATATCCTGATCGAGCCCGGTCATTACGATTGCAATAAAAGCACCGCTTAAAAATTGTTTCAGGAAAAAACCTTTATCGTGCCAGTCGGTAATAATTATTTTGGAATAATCACTTTCCGCAACCAGGGAAACCATAGAACCGAAGTCCATGTTCAATGCCCTGGCGATTAAATAAACCGACAGCCCAACCGCCAAAAGCATGAATGTGGTTTGTAGCGTATCCGTCCAGACGATTGTTTTGATCCCACCCTTAAACGTATAAAGCCAAATAAGGAAAACGAAGAAGGTAATGGTTGCCCAAAAAGGGATTTGAAAGGCATCAAACACGAAGATTTGCAATACATTAACGACAAGAAACATACGGAACGAAGCACCGATAACGCGGGAAACCAAGAAATAGGTTGCCCCGGTCTTATATGACCAGAACCCAAAGCGGGTTTGGAGATAAGAATAGATGGACGTTAGGTTGAGTTTGTAATACATGGGCAATAATACCCTTGCAATTACCCAGTAACCGATCAGGTAACCAAACACAATGACCATGTACGAAAACTGCGTGTCCCCAACCCAACCAGGCACCGAAATAAATGTTACCCCGGAAAGCGATGCCCCCACCATTCCGTAAGCCACAACAAACCATGGGGATTGTTTATCGCCCACAAAAAATGCCTTGTTCCCTGCTTTGCGCGAGCTAAGCCAGGAAACGAAAAACAGCAGGGCCGTATAGGAAAGAAAAACAGTGAGTATTAAACCTGGTGCCAAAGGGAAATAGGTATTATTTGATTTTATGTCTTTTCAATAAACCAATGCTGTATCCAACTATTTAAGATCAGGTTGATTATGAACTATTTGGTTTGTTAATGTATCAGAAATCCATCTGTTAAGACTTTTACCAGACTGAATTGCCTTTAAATAAAGCTGATGATGAACTGATGGCGATATGTTTACGACAAATTTACCTGAAAAAGGCTTATCAGGTTTTTCTTTTCTTTCCTCACAAAACTCAATATAATCATCAATTGAATCACGAAATGCTTGTTCAAGTTCCTCAACACTTTTTCCTTGAAATGTTATAACATCTTTCAAGTCCAAAACTTCACCATGAAATAATTTTGCATCATCGTCATAGACAACTTTTCCTGTATATCCTTTATATTTCATCTGTTAATTCCTGCTTCAATTAAAAAACGACGAATTGATTTTAAGGCACCTTTATCTATTTCCTTCTTTGGATGGGGACGATGGAAAACAGCCCTTACCCCATTTAAACATAACCGGACCCGAGAACCTCTTCCCTCCCCTATTTCACATCCTAAGGCAATCAACAATCGTTCAACATCACTCCAATTAACATTAGATCGCACAGGGTTTTCAAATACACACTCCAAAACCCTTTTGTGCTTTGATCCAAGTTCTCCCATATTACGTTAGACTACCTTAAAACAGTTTTTCCAAGATGCAAATTTCCATAAAATAAACAAGGAATGCAAGTAAAAACTATTTCGGGAAAACGACATCAATACTTCTTCATGCTCCCTGCCCCGGAAACATCGTGATGGGTAATGCGGGCATCGCCTTTATACTTCAGGTGGGCAGCACCGGAAACCTTAGCGGACAATTCACCGGTCACGAAAATCTTTGCCCCGGCTGCACCGCTTACTTCTATTTCATAGTTTTCGACTTCCAGTTCATAAGCGTCGAAATGGCTTGCGCCCGAAACATCCATTTCCACTTTTTGCGCACTGCCATAGAGTTCTATATTGGACGCCCCGCTACAATCCATCTCCAGTTTATTGGCCGACAGTTTCAAGTCAATGGAAGATGCCCCACTGCAATCCATCTCCAGATCGGTAAATGTAAATTTATCCTCACCCGTTAGTTTGCATGCGCCACTTACCTCCATCTCATGGATTTCCTTAAACGTAAGGTAAATGTTCAAAGCTTCCGAATCACGAATATCTTTGGTCGTGGTAATATGGAGCGTCCCACCTTTTACTTCTGTTTTAATAATCCCCAACAGGTTTTCATCGGCTTCCACTTCAAGTTTTTCAGTGGTTCCCTGTGCCAGGAAAACATGGAAAGCCCCTCCGACTTCAATTCCGCTAAAAGAAGAAACATCCCTTTGTTGTTTAACAACGTTGCCATCCCCTTTTACCCCTTTGAAAGCGTATGAACAACTGCTTTGCATAGTCAAGGAAAGCATTAAGACTATTGAGAGCATCAATGACTGGTTTTTTGTGATTTTTTTCATTTTGATTTCGTGTTAAGTGATTAGTGTATTAAATGATTCAATGTTGAGCAAAGCGAAATCCCGCCATTGCGGGGCAATAATGATTTATGACTTTAGTTTTGATTGGTTATCCGGGCTAATTATTATCTGAAAAAAAGGCTGACATCTGAATGGTTTGCTTCCACAAGTACTTTTGATTTTGTGTTTTCATCGTCACCGACCATCCCTTCATATTTGTTTGAGGAGAATGACAGATCGACCACCGTAAGGCGCGTCCTGTCTTCAGGGAATTCAAAATCGCCCATTTTAATCGTTGCGATCAGTTTAAAGGAAGCACCCTCTTCGATCCCTATTTTTGCTTCGCCAAAGCTGTTTTCCAGATCGATCAACGTAAAATCCTTGTCGATTAGTTTCACGTTCAAGTCCCCGTAAGAGTAATCGGCAACAAGCCTTTGTTTCACATTCCTGATTTCAATATCCGAAAAGTCGGATTCAAGGTCAATGTCCCTCACCGTTCCGAGATACAGATCATCGTAACCCGATTCGAGGGTAATCACATCGGCCGATCCGATCTTCAGTTCCGAAAAACCCGTTTCGAGGGAAATATTATTTGCCTCGCTCACTTCAAGATCGGAATACTTCAACTCAACATCGGCACTGTTCAGATATCCCACAAAACAATCCTCACTGAAACTCATTTTCAGGGTATTGCTTTCGCCCAACAGCCTTTTTGCCCTGAGCGAGCCATAGGCAACAGCAATATTGGAATTGCCTTCAACTGCGTTCAGGATAATCTCACCAAATTTATTGGAAAGGTCCACATTGATTGAAGCCGGGAAATAAATCAGGTAATCAACG
>JAADJA010000195.1:62446-84717 GCA_013151015.1 Chlorobiota bacterium | reverse complement strand
GGTGGGTTGTTATGGGACAAAATCAATGACATAGAAATCGGACAAGTTATGACAGGCCATTGGAAAGCCCATGAGGGGTTCGTGCCAAAAAACAAACATGTCCAATCAAAAGCCGAGACCTTTACAGTAGTGGGCTACAATAGCTTGTTCAGGCATTTCCTTGCAAGGGTGAGGAGAAAAAGCAGAAAAAGCAAGTGCTATACCAATAAAGTTGGAAATGCTGAAACAGGCTGTAATGATGCTGATGCTAAAGTGGAACAATCAATTAAGTATACAATATTAACAATGCCAAAATATGAAACCGCACAAAAGGACAGGGAAATTGCCCTGAAAAACCTGGAGATCGAACGGAACCAGGTACAGATAAACCGGCAGAAAGCAAGGCAGCAGCTCTTCGTTGCAGGAATGGCGATACTTGTGCTGGTACTTGGTTTTGTGGTTTTTTATTTTGTCCAGAAAAGGAAGCACCATGAAGAGCTCCACCACCGTCACCTTGAAGAACAAAAACAAAAAGAGCAGTTAAAGGCCATAAAACAATCGCTGGAGGCCGGCGAACAAGAGAGAACCCGCCTTGCCGACCAGTTGCACGACGATGTGGCGCCCCTGCTCGTGGGCCTCCGCAATTCCATTGACGATATCGGCGAAAGGTTTCCCAATGTGCCGGTCTTCAAAAAGATTTCCGACAACATTTCCATCGTCCACAGCGAGGTGAGGAACATATCGCATGTACTCTACCCGTTTTCGGTTTCAGGGGATGATTTTGCCGACAGCTTGCAAAACCATATCCACAATTTCGAACATGCGAACAAAATCGGCGTTAAAGCAGATATATCCAATATGGGCATGATAAACAAACTGCCCGGCAATGTCCAGAATATTGTTTACCGCTCGATACAGGAGTTGATGAACAATGTGGTGAAACATGCCGGGGCAACGGAAATCAATTTAACCATCAACATAAAAAACGAAAAGTTGAATTTATTGGTAAGGGATAATGGAAAAGGTTTTGGGGACAAGGAAAAAGAAGACGGGGTCGGGTTGAGGAGGATTAAAAAAGGACTGGAGATTTTCAAGGGTAAAATGGAGATTGAAAACATAAAAACCGGGGGGACAGGGATTAAGATAGAAATACCAGTTGGGAAATAAAGCTGTTCAGGATTCCCGCCTGCCGGACGGACAGCTTGGCAATGGATAAAGCGAGGGGTAATACTGAACTGGTTTTTATTGACAGGCAACTGTTTTAATCACATTTTCGGATTATCAAGCTCACATGCCCATGCTAAAATCCGAAAGAGCGATGAAAATATTTACATTTTGTAAAAACAGAAATCATCCGATGACTCGCAGTCATCGGATGAATAGAACTTAAATTATGGAAAAGATAAAAGTACTGCTTGTTGACGACCAGCCCCATTTACTCATTGGATTAAAAAATGATTTGACCGAAGATGGTCGCTTTGAAGTGATCGGCGAGGCAAAGAGCTATCGCAAAGCATTCAGGCTGATACAGGAAAACGGTTTCGACATTGCCATTACCGACCTCCATTTTAAGGACAGCAAATTCCAGGGGGACGCATTGATCAAACAAATCCGTTTTGACCACCCCAATAAAACATTAATCGCCTACACCGAATACCCCACCAAACAAAACATTAGGGTAGTAAAAGCCAACGGGGCACATGCCATAGTTGACAAGGCATGTAAAAACAATGAACTGATAGAGGTTATCGAACTTTTGCTGAAAGGCAAAACCACTTTCCAGGTAAAATGCCTGCCAAACAAGCTCACCCGTTCCGATTTCGATACGGATCTCGATTTTATCGGTGATGAGGCCTCCCTCTCCTATTTGCAAATATCCGACCGCGAAAAAGAAGTGTTGCAACTAATGGCAAAAGACCTCACCATCCACGAAATTGCCGAAAGACTGGAAATCTCCGAACGTACCGTTACCACCCACGGCACCAACCTCAGAAAAAAATTCAACGTAAAGACCACTGCGGGTTTGATTAAAGCCGCAGTGGCCATGGGGTATGTATAACAAAACCTTTCGTTTCAGGTTCATACCGGCTTTAAAGCTTGGCGAACAATCTTTTGGGTCGATGCTGGGTTTTGCGGTGGCGACCCGGAAGCTTGAAAATATGGCATACGCAATTTCGGATTAACCTGCACATATTGCCCTTGTTAACCTGCCCGTCCGATCAGGCGGGATTCCGAAAAAGCTTGGTTGAAAAAAGAGGCGCCCTGAATTTCAACCTTTCAAGTCCCGGCCATACTGGGCAAACTTCGACTTAAAAGGTTTTAAAATCTCCCCACTACGACATTTACGTATTGTTTTTTAAAAATTAAGGTTTCAACTTTGCTGAAATTATCGATAAATCATTGCAACCAAAGAAATTATGATCGGAGAGGAAAGCGTACAAACAAACCATTATTGACCCAATTAGGTATGGCCCACTTTGCATTAGGTGCAAGGTGGGCCATTATGTAGTGTTGTTGTGGCTCCCCCGTCATTACGAGGAATCCATTGGGAGGATTGTAGGGGAGGAATTCCGTGGTAATCTGTTGGCTACTACGGACAGTCCAAAACGTGAACAGATTGCCACAGAACGCTTACCCACTTGCCTTCCCTTCAGTTCCTCGCAATGAACTGTGTTAAAAAACATACAAAATGAAAAAAGCAATAATCAAAACAACAGTAACAGCAGCCATGGTTTTATTTTCATTCGGGTTATTTGCCCAAACCCCTCCCCACCCAAATAGTGGTGGAGGCCCGGGCAGTGGCAACACTCCGGTTGGTGGTGGTGCGCCCATCGGTGGTGGTTTAATGATAATGATGGCCTTGGGTTAAGCTATGGAACGAAGAAAGTATTTGAGATAAAACGGAAGGTGATGGAATAAAACCCGGGTCAACCAAAACCTTTCAAGTTGAGGTTTGCTTGCGGGTCGGCAACCTGAAAGGTTAAAAAACCAACAGGCACTCTGAATCTCAACCTTTCAAGCCCCCACCGCAAATGCCTTTTTCGACTTGGAAAGGTTTAAACCGTTTTCCTATACCGCCACACCGCCAACCCCAAAACAACGATGGCATAGATTACCAACGAAAAGAATTCCCGGGAAATATCCCAGAAGCCCGAGCCTTTTAGGAGCACCATCCGGATAACGCGCATGAAATAGGCATAGGGGTTTATGAGGTTTACATAATAGGCCCATTTGGGCATACTTTCGGTGGGGGTGAAAATGCCGCTCATCAGGATAAAGGTGAGCATAAAGAAAAATACGATGAACATCACCTGTTGCTGGGTGTTTGCCAATGTGGAGATCAAAAGGCCAATGCCAAGGGCCACCAACAAATAAACACTTACAAAACCGAAAAGGGTGAACATGCTCCCGAGCATTGGGATATCAAAAAGCAGTTTTCCGACCGCAAGCCCAAAGGCAAGCTCGAACATCCCTATTGTCCAGAAAGGAACAAGTTTGCCAATGATAAACTGGTATTTGACGATGGGTGTTACATTGATCTGTTCCATGGTTCCCAGTTCCTTTTCACGTACTATGTTCAGGGCTGTGAGGAACATCCCGATCAGGGTCACCAGGATGACAAGGATACCGGGGAGCATGAATATCTTATAATCCAATTGGGGATTGAACCAATAGGAATAATCGATTTGGATATTTTCAGGGAAAACAGGTTTGATAAAGTTCCGGTATTCAGAAAGCACCGACCGGTTATAATCAGCAATTACGTTTGCCGTATAGGCATAGGTCAATCCGGCAGTAGTGGCATTAATGGCGTTCACGAGCAATTGAATTTCGGTCTGGCCCTCTTTAAGGAGGTCTTTGCCAAAGCCATCTGGGATTACAAGGACAATATGGGCTTTGTCCCTGGTGAGCATTTCATTCGCTTCTTCTGTTGATGAAGTATATCCCTTCACATAAAAGAAAGGGGAAGCATCAAATTTGCTGATGAGTTGGCGCGAGTTTATCGAAAGGTCATTGTCCACCACTACCATATTGATGTGTTTCATCTCCAGGCTGGCCGCATAAACCAGGACAAGGAGCTGCACTATGGGCATAATAAATATCATGGGCAACATTGTTTTGTTGCGGAATATCTGGATAAACTCCTTTCGTATGATGTAGATTATTGTCCTCATTTTATTCCAATCTCAACTATTATATGGAATAAGCATCGTCGCTTATTCGTTGATTGCTGTATTATGGAATAAGTACTCACGCTTATTCCTTGTAACTTGATATTTCCCTTTTAACACTTTAAGCATCATGTGCGAACCACTATGTGATTACCAAGCGTGGACGCTTGGTACATAAGTGGCATTTCCCTTTTAACACCGCACCAGTGTGGACGCTTGGTGCATAAGAGGCGCTATATGAGTGGATGCTTGCTGCTTTTTACTCCAACCTCAACTTGAATTTCTTCACGCTCAATGCAATAAATACCAACATCATTCCTGTCAGGATCAGTGTTTCCTTCCAAACGTACATAAACCCGACCCCTTTCAACATAATGTTTTTCACGATGACGATAAAATATTTTGGTGGCATAACATAACTCAGCCATTGCAGGACTATCGGCATATTTTCAACAGGAAAAATAAAACCCGACAAAAGGATTGTTGGGAGCATAAGCGCAAACATGGAAATAAACATGGCCACTTCCTGGTTTTTTGACAAGGTGGAAATAAAAATCCCCAATGACAAGGCCATACAGATAAACAGGAAACTTTCCGCCAACAGCAAGGCCACGCTTCCGTTTACCGGCATACCAAAAATAAAATGCCCCAACAGGATGATGACTATGGCATTTATAAATGAAATAACAACGTATGGGATAACCTTCCCGATGATAATTTGCACGGGGTGCAAAGGTGAAACCAACAATACTTCCATGGTGCCCAGCTCTTTTTCGCGGGCAATGGAAATGGAGGTCATCATGGCCGAAATCAACATGAGGATAAGGGCCATGGTGCCCGGGACAAACATATATACACTCTTCATTTCTTCGTTGAAAACCATCCGTACCTTTGGCTTGATCTGGATGGGGGTTTCCGAAAACCGGTTTCTCTCTTTCATGTAATTTTGGATAATGCCGGTTGTGTAATTTACAATCAAGCTCGCCATATTGGCATCGGAGGCATCGGCAAGGATTTGGATATTGGCGGTTTTTTCTTTTCCAAGCCGGTTTGCAAAATCGGGCTCAAAAACAAGAATGACCTTTACGTCCCCTTTTTTGAAAATAGCCTCCACATCATTGATATTGTCCAGGTTTTCCTCTAACAAAAAATAGCCCGATGAAATAAGTTTGTTGGAAATATCAAGGGTAACAACGTCTTTGGAAGGATCGTAAATGGCAATGCGTATATCTTTGATATCGGTATTGACCACATACCCAAAAATGAGCAATTGTGCCACCGGAATCCCAAACAACACCAGCATTGTGCGCACATCGCGGAAAATGTGGAGGAATTCCTTTTTTACAAAGCCGATAAATTTTTTCATTTGATTGTCTTTGTGCTACTGTCTAATTGCCAAGATTTATTGTTTTGTCCCCGCAAAGGCGGGATTTTATTTTATTCAACATGATTTTCGGCTTCGCTATCGAATCCCGCACGTGCGGGACCGCCATAACTACTTCTTTTGTTTTTTGTAACCCCGCCCTACCGGACGGGGTTACAAATATTCCGCTACTACGTAGCTGGGTCTATTCATTGCCGCAGTTGTAGGCCCCCTTTATCTTATTTCTGATCCCGTAAAACGGGATTATATTATTTGGCAATAAAAAAAAATTCAATCCCGAAGCTTCGGGACAAAAAACAAATAAATTCCAATGAAAGAATTCCAAATCTAAAACAAGTTTCGTATTTATTATTTTGAGTTTTGGGAATTATTTGAAATTTGTTTTTTGTCTTTTCTAATTTATAAAGGTTAGGCTATGGAAGCACGGGCAAGTTTCAAAAACACCTCGTCCATGTTTTTTGCTTCATAGGTCTTTTTTAATCCGGCTGGCGTATCAAGGGCCTCTATCCTGCCATCCACCATAATGGAAACCCGGTCGCAATATTCAGCTTCGTCCATGTAATGGGTTGTCACAAAAACAGTGATGCCATCGTTGGCCGCATCGTAAATCATGTCCCAGAATTGCCTTCGGGTAATGGGATCGACGCCGCCGGTAGGCTCATCCAGAAAAACAATTTGCGGACGGTGGAAAACAGCTATGGAAAATGCCAGTTTTTGTTTCCAACCAAGTGGCAATGAAGAAATGAGCTTGTCCCCCAAATCCACAATCTCAAGTTTGGTGAGCAATTCATGGGTACGCTCCTTAATTATTTTGGAACTGAGGCCATAAATCCCGGCAAAAAACCGGATGTTCTCACGGATGGTCAAATCTTCGTACAAGGAGAATTTCTGGCTCATGTAGCCAATGTTCTGTTTTATTTTCTCGGTTTGTTTGTAAATGTCGAACCCGGCCACGTTTACGATCCCCGATGTGGGTTTCGAAAGGCCGCATAAAATCCGGATGGCCGTGGTTTTACCGGCACCATTGGCACCGAGGAAACCAAAAATCTCCCCTTTGAACACATCAAAGCTAAGCATGTCGTTGGCGGTAAACGCACCATATTTCTTGACAAGGTTTTCAGTATGTATGACCGGGGTTTTATTCATCTCTTTTGAGTACTGTTTTTCATTTCAACATTCTAAATTTTATTTACTTCAAGTTTCGATGCTCTGCACCTTGAAATTATATTTTATATTGGTTACAAATATTGTCGGTGCTCTGCACCTGACTAACCAATATGCATTATCGGTTCATCAACCACATAAAACAATCCTCGATATTGGCTTCGATTTTCCGGATTGCGATTTGCCCATGTTCTTTGCCGGTCAGGTAATCCATAATTTCTTTTTCAGATGTTTCTTCATTTTTCAAAGACAAATGGATACTATCGCCAAAACGAAATGCTGATTGTGTGGAAGCATATTCCAAAAGGTCTCCTGCAAGTTGGTACATCCGGGAAGTCTTCACCTCAAAAAGGGGCAAGCTGTACCGCTTTGTAATGTTATGCGGTTTGTCAATTTCCAGGATTTTTCCTTTTTGGATCAAGGCCACCCGGTCGCACAATCCAGCTTCGTCCATATAAGGTGTTGAAACCAAAATCGTGATCCCCTTTTCCTGAAGGTTTTTCAGCATTTCCCAAAATTCCTTGCGCGAAACCGCATCCACACCTGTGGTGGGTTCGTCCAGAAACAGGACATCGGGTTTGTGTATCAATGCACAGGAAAGGGCCAGCTTTTGTTTCATCCCCCCGGAAAGTTTTCCGGCCAGACGGTTTTTAAAAGGCTCTATCTGGACATAAATATCCCGGATCAAATCATAGTTTTCCTTAACTGTAGTCCCAAAGATAGTGGCATAGAAATTCAGGTTTTCTTCAACGGTCAAATCCTGGTAAAGGGAAAAACGTCCGGGCATATAGCCAATGATTTTCCTGATTTTTTTAAAATCCTTAACTACATCAAAGTTTTCGACCATGCCACTTCCCGAACCGGGCAACAGTAGCGAGGTCAGTATCCGGAAAAGGGTGGACTTTCCGGCACCGTCAGGCCCGATCAGCCCGAAAAGCTCACCCTTTTTCACCGAAAAGGAAATATGGTTTAAAGCCTCAACATCTGCATAAGCCTTGCTAATATCCTTTGCAATAACCGCATATTGATCCATCCGAGTTTGGTTAAATACTATAAATAAACAGATAAATACCTTGAAAACTTATTAATTGTTTCAATTAAGGGTTATGCGTTATGCTTGCAAAACAAGTGTTCATCAACGCATAATGCTTAACAAATTAACTGCACATATTAAACCCCGTAACCTGTAACTTGCAACAATATAACTATTCCTATACTGACGAACACTACTTTACCCTGGTCCAATAGGTAGTACGCCCAATCAATGAAATACCGATATATCCCCGGACCTTTATTTTATCCATGCTTTCCATTTTGATATAGCATGAATAGGTGTTCCCGCTTTTGGGATCGTAAATTTCACCGTCATCCCATTCGCCATCTTCATCATACACAAAATCGGTCAACAACATCAAATCCTGCAAAGGCCTTTTTTGCAATTCCTCGTCATCGTTGTGCTTGTCGAGCTTGGCTTTGCCCGTTTCGTCATCAATGGGGTTTTTCAGCCAGATAAGCTTACCGTAGTACTTGCCGTTTTCCTTGTAGATTTTAACGTGACCGTCTTTGTCTTCGTTCAGCCATGTGCCCAAAAGGTCATCCGCTTTGTAATCCTGTGCCATCAGTTGCATCGAGAAAATCCCGAAGAACAGCAATCCAAAAAGTTTCATGTTTTTCATAGTTGTAAAAATTTAGTTAATTAAAAATTATCGGTTTTATTATGTTTTATGGTACTTACAAGAATTTATGGGAACATTTTTACCAATGCAATAATGCTTCAATGAGACAATAAAATTATATCCCAAAGAACAAAAACAATAATGTACCAAACAACCTGTTTGCTCTCTGGGGTTTAATTGTTTGAAAACTATTGAAACATTCTAACATTGTATCCTTGAAGTATTTTAACATTCTAATTTTTTTCCGCATTAAAATTCACCTCGCCCGGCATCCCGATTTTCAGGCTGCCATCGTTTTTAACTCTTACTTTTATGGCATAAACCATATTCACCCTTTCCTCTTTTGTTTGTATTATTTTAGGTGTGAATTCAGCCGTTGACGAAATCCAGTTAATTGTCCCCTGTAAACTTCGATATGATTTTACCCCATCATCGATTAGCACTTCAACCTGCTGGCCCAGTTTGACTTGTGGCAACTGCGCACCGCTCACATAAGCCCTTAAATACATAAAATCGAGGTTGGCGATTTTGTACAAAGGTTTTCCAAAAGTAACAATTTCATTGGCTTCGGCATATTTTTCCAACACAATACCGTTTAGCGGGTTCGTGATTTTGCTTTTTCGTATGGACTCGTTCAACTGCAATAATTGCGTATTGATGACCTGCATCTCCGATTGGATGGAGATATTTTGTGTTTTGATCGATTTGATTTGCTTATTGATCAGGTCGATTTTGCCATTGATATCGTCCAACTGTTTTTGTGTGGCAGCACCATCTTTCAACATATTTTCGATCCGGGCCTTGTCCACCATAGCATTTTTCTTTTGCTGTTTTTGCACCTCTATTTGCGATTGGGTATTGTCGGTTTTTGAAGCGATGGCAATTTTTTGGGCCACCAATTGTTTCTCTTTCAAAACCAAATCCGTTGTATCGACATATCCGACTTGTGTGCCTTTCTTTAACATTTTCCCTTCGTCAATATTAAACGCCTCCAATTTCCCATTGGCTTCTGAAGAAACGATCACTTCATCGGTTTCAAAATTCCCGAAGGCATCGGATTTCTCTTCTGTGTTTTGGCAGGCAGATAAAAACCCGATCAGGAATATTAATATGTGTCTTGTTTTCATCAGTTTGAGTTTTTGTCTTTTTTCATTTTGTCTGTTTTATGCCCCTTGTTTTTCTCCCCGGTAACACTGAGCTTTTCGAAGTGGGGGGAGATGTCCGCAGGACAGAAGAGGTAATTATCTCAAAAATCCCCAAGGCTTGCACGGTAATCTATTTTCGCTTTTTCCAATTGTATTTTATGCGTTGTCATATTTAGTTTGGCACCCGCTTCCGCATTTATCTCCGTAAGGTATTCTGTGGAAGTAATCACCCCATTGTCCAACTGCGATGAACTTGCTTTGGAAATACGTTCCCGTAAAACAATTATTTCCTTGTCCCGTTTGATCAGTTCCTCAACTTTTCGGATTTCCGCTAATTTGTTTTGTAAATCTACTTTAAGGTTCTTGTCAAAAGTTTCTTTCTGTGTATTGATCATCTCGCTTTGGATATCGAGGACTTCTTTCTCCTTTTTGCTGAGGTTCCAATCCCAGATATTCCAATTGAGCCGTGCCCCGATCATATAAAAATCGACAAATTCGTTTTTCAACATATCGTATCCCGGACGGCCATACCCTGCTTGCCCAAAAGCAGAAAGGCGAGGTGCCAGCTTTCGCCCCGTTACGTTTTTCATGGCATCCAGTTGGTTTTGCTGAAGCGACATCAACTCATATTCGGGCCGGTTATTTTCAAAAATACTTGTATTGATTTCGGTTTCGGGAAGGGAAAGGCTTGTTGATTCGTTTAATGCAAGTCCCGTATATTCGTTCATGATGTTTTTTGAGGTGTTCAAGCCGATTTCAATCTCAATGATATTTTGTTCGAGCTTAATAATCTCAGCCTTTAGGATATCTGCATTGGAAGCAAGGACCAGCCCGTTCTCCACGCCGGAGTTAACATCCTTCAGTTTGGCCTTCAGGTTCTTTTTTAAAAGCAGCAGCGTTTTGTTGTTCTCCTGAAAGAGCAGGATACTGAAATATATATTGTTGATCCTCTCCTTTAATTTATAAAGCTCCAATTCCACGTTTTGCCTGTCGATGGCTAATTTGGTATTCTCAAGTTCCTTTTGTTTTGCCGTCATCCCACCATCATAAATCACTTGGTTGGCATCGAGGGTTATTTTGTACCAATCCTTTTCCACTTTGGGGATATTTATCCCAGGTAGGTTCTCGAACTGAATTGAGATAACATCCGATTGGTAATGGATTTGCCCATTGACCATCAGTTGGGGCAAATAGTTTTTGTTGAGGTTCTTTATTTTCAATTCATTGGAAACCGAAAGCAAAGAATCCTGGCGTGTGAGCGGATAGTTCTCAATGGCCTTTTCGTGACACAACTCCAGGGTTATTGTATCCTGGGCGATGTTTATCGTTGCAAGGCCAAAAATCAATATGCCGGTGAATATTGTTCGTTTCATTTCTTCCTGATTGAATTGATTATAAATTCCGGTACTTCTTTTTTGCGCTGTTCCAAAAACGCAGAATAGGCTTCCCCGTTCTCCTCAAAAATCAGATGTTGCATAATGGGTTGGGCAACAATGGGGAAAATACACATGGACAAAAGATTGACGATCAGGTGCAAAGGGTCGATTGGCACAATTGTCCCTTTTTCGATTTCCCTTTTTATTTCATCAATAAATATTTGTGGCTGGATACCCATGCTTTTGAATGTCCGTGCAATTCCCTCTGGCTCCCGGTTCAGTTCGTGCAAAATAAAAACAGGGATCAATGGGTTTTCACGGATGGTATCAATATAATGTTGGGTAAATTTCCTGATTTTTTCAAACAAAGGCAATTCACTTAAAAGCAATTCTGAAATATCGGGGATCAGCTTTGAAAGTATTTCGACAAAAACGGCCTCGAACAATTTATCCTTGCTCCTGAAATAATAATGCAATAGGGCTTTGTTGATCCCGGCTTTGTCGGCAATTTCCTGCATCCTTGCACCGTCCATTCCTTTTGCCACAAAAACCACCTTTGCAGCTTCCAATATATTTTGTTCCGTATTGCTGTTTTTTTCTGCCATTTCCGACAATAAGAATTTGTATTAATCAAATGGTTTAAACATATAGTTTAACCAAGTGGTCAAAAGTAAATAAAATATTTTTATTGTGCAAGTTTTTTTGTTACGCCTGACCTCATAAAAAAAACCGCCCTTCAATACGAAGGGCGGTCCAACGAAAATCACTCAACATAAATTTACTAAAAACAACTTCTTCTAATTCTTGATGACCAGCTTTTTTACAATTTCCCCTTGCAAGCTGTCTATCTTTATAAAATATACACCATTATCAAGGTTACTGACATCTATCCGGGTCGAAGGTATCACTGCATCTTTCACCATTACAACCTCACCTGTAAGATTATAGGCCCTGATTTCCTTGCCCGCTTCAATCCCTGGTATGTTTACGTATGAAGTGGCCGGGTTCGGGTAAATTGCCACATTTTGGTTTCCGGTATTGTTTTCCGTAAGACCTGTCGTAAGTTGGATAAAGTTCGAGAAACTGTACTCGGCCCCGCCTTCCACATAAATCGCTTCCACGGCATAGGCATAAACCAGCCCGTTACCACCGGTCCAGTTATCGTCCACATAGCTCAAATCGGTCACAGGCCCTGGATTGACTTGCGTCCATTCATCCGCATTTGCGATATCGTCGGCAAGCCCTTTGTAAATATTACATGAAAGTACTTCCTTTGTCCCCTTCCCCGGTCCGTTTTCAAGGATGTTCACCCTTACGAAAAACGATGCATTGGACGAACCTGTATAATCGGAAAACAATATGGGGCTTTCCCCCAGGTACATGATGCTAGCCGTATCAGCCACTTCCTGCGACATGTCGATCGTAAGTGCATCCGTACTTTCCGGGTTGTCCTGCCAGTGGACCATTGCGTAAAAGTTACCATCAATGTAAATGTTCGGGGTATTTACCGTCATAAGGGTATCGTTATAGGTAAGGAACATATCGGAGGAAACTATTACCGTCCCTTCTTCATTATATTTCCACGGAAGTGAGGGTTATCCCGTTATCGTTTTCAAAAATATTTCCGAGCCACACATCTTCATAGGGTTCGTTGGTGTAACTATATGAAATGGTATCGGAATCATTTTGCAGTTTGCTTTTTGTTCCTGTGTAAAGCCAAACCGGGGTTCCTCCATAATATGGATCCTGATTGTAGGGTTGGTCATTGGGAATATATCCTCCATCCAACAATCCGGTCATCATATCATGGTTTGCCACATCATAAGGACCTTCAAGAAGAACAGTCAGGTCAATACTAATTGCCAGGCTCATAACAACAAATTCCTGGATGTTTTGGTCAACAACAGTAACCTGTCCGGTAACATCCGCATAACCTGCTTTGCTGGCAACATAATCATAGGTCCCGGCGGCATAGCCTGGCAATACTGAAAGTCCGTCAAAGTCGGAGGTAACCGTTGTGCCGTCAATGCTCACGTCAACACCGGACATGCCCATTGGGCTGCCCTCGGCGGAGCACCAGAAGAAAATGTCATAACTCTGCGCATTCAAAGATGCTGTCATTGTCATAAGAAACACACTTAGTGTTAATACAGTTTTTGAAAAGATTTTTGATTTCATAATCAATTTTTTAAATGAATAAATACAATTATTTGATGATGCTGCAAAGGAGTTTATATTTTCGGTCAGCACCAAGAAAACAAACTTTACAATAGTTTCACAGTTGGTTTTCATGTTGCTATATTATTACTACAAATTTTGGTACTTTGCACATTTTCAATGATTAAGCCAACCAAAAATAAAATGTGAAAATGATGGGTTTCGACTGGAAAATGAAACCTAAACGGAAATGATTGAAGAATTTCAGCATAAATACCAGCAAGATCTTTCGGGTTTTTGAATCGATACCGGATGAAATGGAAATAATTCCTGTTATTTCCCCATTAACACACAAAATTATCTACTGCCCGGAATTGATTGTTCAAATTTCAGACACTTTAGGGGACTTCTATTAACATTCCCGTTAGAAGGAACCGATAAATTATCGACCCCTGTTGAGCATAATAATTCAATAATGGTAGTGAAACCTGCCCGTGTCGGATTTTTATCAAAAACTATTTGTTTCTGAATTTTTTTAAGTATTTTTGCCGCCCTCAAACCACAATTCCTGCCCGGATGGCGGAATTGGTAGACGCGCTGGTCTCAAAAACCAGTTCCTTCGGGAGTGCCGGTTCGACCCCGGCTCCGGGTACTTGGCAACGGACTTGAAACTTCAATGTTTCAAGTCCGTTTTTATTTGTGGGGATAAGGTCGTGTCTTCAAGTGGGAATAAGAACCATCTTGATGCTGTCGGTATCTTATTTCTGATATTCGTGTTTTTTTTTGCAAAACCTTCAGTAACAAAAAATGCCACAATTCAAATTACATTTTCAAAAACCTGCCCCCAAATATTTTCAAATCGGGTTTATGTCAATAATACTTCGGTAAATTTTTTCTCGCGCAACGCCGCAAAGATCGCAACGTTTTGATTTACAACAATGTGCTTAGCAAATATGCCAAATTGCAAACACATAGCAATCAATAAGGTGTAATTATTTACCGAACTGTTGTGTCAATAAACAGTGAATGCTTCCAGCTTAAACTAAAGTAATTCTTGGGTTCAATAAATTGATGTTGTTTTTTGAAAGAAAACCCCTATTTTTGATTCCACAATGAAAAGATTTGAAATATTATTATTAAGTGTCCTTTTTATGGGCAGTATGATCGCCCAAAACAAATTGCCTGCCCTGTTTTCAGATAACATGGCTCTGCAACAAGGGTTTGAAGCGCCTTTTTGGGGATGAGCCGATCCAGGAAAAAAATTGCCGTTACAAGAAGTTGGAACATGAAAACCCAAAAGGCCATCGTTGATGAAAATGGGGAATGGATGCTTGGATTATCGGCTCCAAAAGCCTGTGGGCCATATTATGTCACAATAAACCAGGACACATTGCACTGCCTTATCCTGAAATAACTACCCAAGAAGGGGAAACATATTTTTTTCCTTGAAAACACAAAAGAAGTTTTGCCATGGCATTTATGTCGCGGTAAAAGCTTTGACCATTATAGTTTTGCCCAGATTGAAGAGTTAATGGACAATTACAAGCCTGACCTGATTTGGTTTGATGGCGATTGGGAACAAAGTGCCGAAAAATGGCAGGCAAAGAAAAACCGTGAACTGCTCCTTCAGAAAAACCCCAATGTGATAATCAACAGCCACTTATAGGGATATGGCAATTATGCCACCCCGGAACAGGGTTTGCCGATTTACGAACCGGAAAAGAAGTACTGGGAACTGTGCATGACCATGAACTATTCCTGGGGCTTTCAGGGGAACGACAAAAACTATAAAACCCCTTATCAGACAATCAGGATTTTTGCCGATGTGATTTCCTTCGGCGGAAACCTTTTGCTCGACATCGGTCCAAAACCCGATGGGACAATCCCGGAAGAACAAACCCATATTTAAAAGGAATTGGCAAATGGACAAAAATACACGAACAGGCAATTTTTGGGACAAAGGCAGGGATCCCAAGGAAATACTTCGATGGGCCTTCCACGCTTTCGGCTGATGGGAAAACCCTTTACCTTTTCGTGACCGGAAAACCCAACGGCCCCATCATGCTCAAAGGCTTGAAGAACAAAATAAACAGTATATGGGTAGTTGGAAGCGGTATCAAACTGAGCCACAGTATTAAAATGAAAGCGTGGTGGAGCAAAACCCCCGGCCTTGTTTTTATTGATATCCCTGATCATGTTCTTGATGAATATATTACCTTAATTGCTTTGGGTTTAGCTGATGGGGAGATCGGCCTTTTTAAGTAATTGTTGGTCCCGATTGAAACAAGGACAGAATCCTGTCAAGATTTCAGGCATTTAAAATGAAAAAAATAAGCTATTTTTGCATAAAGCTTCTAAAATTTGAAAAGATGAAAAAACCTCTACTTATTAGCGTAATGGCGATGATTCTAACAATCGGCGTTTTTGGCCAACAAATCGAAAATGCCGGTTTTGAGGATTGGGAAGATGCCGGGACAGTTATAGATGAACCCGTTAACTGGAGCTCCATAAAAACCGGTGATGGCGGCGATTTTATCAATAATGCGGCACCTTTGGTTTGGGGCCAGGGCGAGGATGCGCATACGGGGAATTATTCCATTGAGCTGTTCAATGTCTTCACGTTCAGCATTGTGGCCACAGGGTCAGCAACGAATGGGAGGATGCACCCCGATTTCAACCCTGACAACGCATATGCTTTCACCGATCCCACTGATGACAGGTGGCACACGGTTTTTACGGGCCACCCCGACAGTGTTTCGGTTTGGGCAAAATATACCCCACAGGAAAACGATACGGCCCAGGTAAAAATATTGCTCCACACCGGTGCAGGCACTTTGCCACCACAACCCGAAAACGAGGCCAACAAAGTGGCCTATGCACAAATAAACATTGCCGGAAACGTGGACACATGGACACAGTTCAAAGCGCCTTTTACCTGGTTCAGCGAAGACAGCCCCGAGTATATGCTCATCGTTATCACGGCCGGTAACGGCACGCAGGCCATCGAAGGGAGCAAAGTCTGGTACGATGACCTGGAATTGATTTATGAACCGGCCGGGATCAATGATCTGCCGGCCAACCAAGGTTTGGTTTATGTTTCGGGAAATTCCATTTACCTGGACAAGCTACCCCAAAGCCATCTTTTGGGTTCCACAATTGAGGTTATGAGCCTGAACGCTTCGGTCGTTTTTTCATCTTCAATTTCTTCAAACAAGGTAAATATCATCGATAACCGGATTTCACAAGGATTATATCTTGTAAGGGTTTATGGGAAAGAAATAAACTATACGCAAAAGGTTTATTTCAAATAAGGGCCGTTCTCTTGTTCAATCAAAATCCAATATGCTTTCTTTAATTAAAACACTGAAATACTTTTTCCTCCTAAGTTTTTTCGTCCTGTTATCACATAAAATGATGGCCCAGGAAAAAGGAACCCTAAGGGGCCAAGTGCTTGTTGATGAAAGCGGGGAAACGCTGATCGGGGCAAATATCAAAGTCCTGAAAAACCCCGGCTTCGGTGTTGCCACAGATAGGACGGGGAATTTCAACCTACAACTAATTCCGGGCGATTACACCTTTGTCGTTTCCTATACGGGAATGGAATCCATCACTTTTTCGGAAACAATACAAGCAGGGAAGACCATCGAAAAAACCATTCGGATGAAATTTTACTCTTCCAACCTTTCGGAAGTTGAGGTGAAAGTGGGCCGGCTCAATCAAAGCATTGAGAAGCTGACGGTTTCGATGGAAGTAATTTGTGTAGAACAAATAGAAAGCCAAAACATTACACATATCGAAACAATCCTTGACAAAATACCGGGCCTGAACATCCTTGACGGCGAACCGCAAATAAGGGGTGGCAGTGGTTTTACATTTGGCGTGGGGAGCAAAGTAGGCGTTTTTATCGACGACATGCCCATACTCTCGGGAGATGCCAACCGCCCCTATTGGGATTTTATCCCCATCGAAAACATCAAACAAATCGAGGTGGTAAAAGGTGCTTCTTCCGTGCTTTCGGGCTCATCGTCGCTTAGTGGTGCAATTTACATCCGTACGGCGTTCCCCGGCGTTAAGCCTTTAACAAAAGTAAGGGTTTACAGCGGGTTTTACAGCACGCCAAAATACGCTACTATGAAATGGTGGAAACAGGCCCCGCTTATCGGAGGGGTGAACTTCCTGCATTCCCGGATGGTAAAAAACACGGACATCGTAATCGGGGCCAACATCAGGTACGATCATGGTTATGAAGGGCCACCGGTAACGCTTCCCACGGTTGTGGACTCGGTAACGAACTTTAACGAATCCCAAATGACCGAAAAACTATTCGGCTTGAACTTTAAGGTACGCCACCGTGACCAAAAGCATATCGGGTTGAATTATGGTATCAACGGCAATATGCTTTACGAAAAAACCAAACTGATGCTTGCATGGTTAGATGATTCGGCCGGGTTTTACAGGGCATATCCCGGTGCAGTGATTTTGCAGGACCATGCTATTTTTTACCTCGACCCGTATGTGAACTATTATTCCAAATTGGGTTACAAGCATAGTTTTAAGGCGAGGGTGATGTACAACGACAATCAGATGTCGAACAATCAATCGGTAAGGAACACGGTTATCTTTACAGATTACAATTATAGGAGGAGCTACCCAAGCCTCAACGATTTTCAGTTTGTCGGGGGGATATCCACACAATACACCATGTCACATGCGAAAATGTACGATGCCTCTGGTTCGCCCGACAATACGCTTTTTAACCTGTCGGCCTATGCGGAAGTGGAAAACGATATACTCAAGACATTGAATTTTGCCTTTGGCTTCCGAATGGAGTACAATGATATGAACAGTTTGGGGGGTGATCTAAAATCCATATTCCGTGGAGGGGCAACCCTGAAACTGATGCAGGAAACTTTCCTCAGGATGTCCATCGGACAGGGTTATCGATACCCTACCATTGCGGAAAGGTTCGTTAAAATAAACCTTGGGGCTTTTGGTGTTTTCGACAATCCGATGCTTGTGCCCGAAACAAGCATAAATGCAGAGGTTGGCCTGAAACAGGGGTTTAAGTTCATGAAATATTTTGGGTATCTCGATGTGGCCGTTTTTCAACAGGATTATAAAAACACCATCGAATACTTGTTTGGCTTTTGGGATTCCACCTATACGTACGCCATTGCTGGCTTCAAGTTCCTTAACACGGGCAGTTCCAAGATCGTGGGCCTGGATGTTTCTTTGAGCGGGAAAGCACAAATTGGGGAAAAACTATTGCTGAACACGATTTTTGGCTACAACTATATTTTGCCCAAGTCCACCGACCCCGATTATGTTTTTGCCAACGACTATAACCCATCGGGAAATACGGAATTCACCTACCGTAGCACGAGTGTCAACCCCGGGAAGAATATTTTGAAATACCGGTTTTTGCATACCTTGAAAGCAGATGTTGAATTTGTGTACAAAGGGATTTCGCCGGGCATAAGCCTGAAGTATTTCAGTAAGATCGAAAACCTTGACAAAGCAATTGCGGATTTCGAACAAGCCACGGCAGCAACAGGAGGGTCGATCCAACCGGTGAAATATATGGATTACTATTACAACCAAAACAATGGCAACCTGATAATCGACCTGCGGCTAAGTTATTCGTTCAACGAGAAGCACAGGATTTCGGTTACCGCAAACAACATCACAAACCGTTGGTATTCATTGCGCCCTTTAAAAGCCGAAGCGCCACGAAGTATTTTATTTCAGTATTCATTAAAAATTTAAACCCGGAACTTTTATATGCCATCATCAAAAAAGAAAAGCCGGGGAGTCCTTTTGCCGCCAGCGGTGGGATATTCTTTGAAGATCGTTTTCCATTTGTGCAAAACGAACAAAATCCCTTTGAGATATTTCCCAAAACTCTTCGCCATTGTTGCGATCAATTTGATAAACATGCCCTTCCGGGTTTACGAAAGAAAATTCATAAACCCCCGTTTCAAAAACCTGCCCATCAAGAAAGAACCTGTTTTTATCCTTGGGCATTGGCGCAGCGGCACCACGCACCTGCACAATTTATTGAGCCGGGATCCACAGATGGGCTATGTTACCACTTTCCAAAGCGTGTTCCCCGATACGCTGTTCAATAAAACAGGGCGGTTTGTTTTTGAAAATTTCACCCGCTTGCTGATCCCACGGACACGGAAAGGGGACAATGTAACTTTGGGTCCTTCCAATCCCCAGGAAGAGGAATTTTCGCTGGGCGACAAAACACCCATGAGTTTTTACTATTTTTGGATGTTCCCGAACAAAATCATGGAATTTTACAACTCATTTGTATGTTTCAATGGAATTCCGAAAAACGAAATGGATTCCTGGAAAACGGATTACAAGCTCCTGATAAAAAAAGCCCTGAAAAACACAGGCCGTAAACGCTTCCTTTCCAAAAACCCAAGCAACACGGCCCGGATAAAGGTATTGCTGGAGATGTTCCCAAATGCAAAGTTCATCCATATCTACCGAAACCCGGTGGAGGTTTTCCTGTCAACAAGCCATTTTTACAAAACCATGATGCCGCACCTGAAATTGCAAAATATTTCCCAGGATGAAGTTGACGGGCACATCCTCGGTATTTACAAAAAACTGATGGCCGGTTATTTCGAACAAAAGGAATTGATCCCTTCCGGCAACCTGGTGGAAGTTGCTTTTGAAGACCTTGAGAAAACGCCCGGGACAATACTTTCAGCTATTTACGAAAAACTAAACCTGCCCAGCCTTGAAAATGCAAAACCCAATTTCGATGCATATCTCCATAAGATGAAGGATTATAAGAAAAACACACATAAAATTTCAAAAGACAATCTGGAAAGGATTTTGGATGAATGGGGGTTTACCATGGAAAGGTTTGGTTATTCCGTTCCGGGGAATATTGAGGTTTTTTAGATAAAATGAGGTGCTTGTGGCGGATTGCCCATGTCCATTCACAAACTCAAATGACACTCTCATAAACCCAAACGACACCCTCACCAATTGGTACTTGACAAAACCCTTTTCATATCTTACTTTTATGGTCTTTGCAAAAAGTTTTCAACCCCGTATGTACGGGGGTAACCTTTTGCCCCTTTTTGGAATCAACCAATAGCAAATCAAGGATTTTTACGGAACAAGGTAATTAAACCTCAAAGCTTTCACACAAAACGAAATACTTGCCCAACAAAGTAAGTAGAATATAATCCAAAAGGTAAACATTAACCTCTTGGACTACCGTTAACTGATTTCCCCCTACCGTTAACTGATTTGGTTTGCATTTATCGAATAGATAATATTATATTTGGCAAACCATTAAAAAAAACAATTTTGCACAGGGGTCTATAACTGTTGATGGGATATCCTCAGTATTTGATCCCGACAGGAAGAGTTCTGCCGGAAGGTATAACCAAATTGGGAAATGATCCATTATACGGTAAACCGGAAAATATATCAAGATGATGTAATGGATTTATTCACGGATGATGGTTCGGGTTTTAGTCTTTATGAATTTTTACCCGAAATGCAAATAATAAATGTAGCCGGCAAGCACCTTTGTGGCCTTCGATTATAGCTTGCCCATAAACTCAGTAGCATCCATTACGGTTACGGACGCCACCGGTAAAACGGTTGACCGCTTCGACATTAAGGGCGAACGGGGGCAATATGTTTGGGACACCCGAAAAGTTAAATCCGGGATTTATTTCTACACATTGTACGTGGATGGGAAAACCAAATCCGGCAAAATTGTTATCAATAAATAATT
This sequence comes from Chlorobiota bacterium, assembly GCA_013151015.1. Taxonomy (GTDB): domain Bacteria; phylum Bacteroidota; class Bacteroidia; order Bacteroidales; family JAADJA01; genus JAADJA01. Next base: position 63,893 of record JAADJA010000195.1, on the reverse strand, counting down.
TAAAAGTGTGCCACGCTTCTTTGGCGTGGCACCTTTTATTAAAACTTTTCTACTATGAAAAAGATGATAACAATTCTCATGTCAATAAGCATGTCTTTGACATGTTTTTGTCAAATACCTGAAATTACATGGCAACAATGTTTTGGGACATCTGAAAATGATGATAGTCATTGTATTTTAAAAACGGGAAATGGCTATTTACTTGGGATAAAAATTAAAACTAATGGATTTGGTATTTCAAATTACCATGGTGAATCTGATGCTTGGATAATGAATATTGACACTTTGGGCAATATATTATGGGAAAGATGCTTTGGGGGTTCTGAAAGTGAAGGTATTTACGAAATCGTAAAATCTTCAACAGAAGATGAGTTCTATTGCTTTGGATATACCGAATCAACAGATGGTGATATAACCTGCGATACCAATTATGGGTCAACTGATTTTTGGGTCGTAAAAATCGATATTGAAGGGAATATCCTTTGGGACCATTGTTATGGTAGTACTTTAACTGATAGCCCAAGGGATGCAATTGCGACACCGGATGGTGGGCTGTTGTTCATGGGGAGGATATCCGCAGGTGGTGGCGATGTGAAAGTATTTTACGGTGCTTATGATATCTGGTTTTGCAAAACAGATCCGCTTGGGAATATCGAATGGGAAAAAACAATCGGAAATGAAGGGATAGACAATGCATTGCAACTTAAACTTATATCAGATAGTACCTGTGCTTTTATTGGTGGTTATTATGAGGCAGGTAGTATGATAGATTGTGAGGTGGCAATAACAGGATCAGGTGCTGATTTATGGCTTGTGGAAATGAATATTTCAGGAGGTGATATACTGAACCTTTATTGTTATGGAGGAAGCTATAATGACTTAGGGTATTATTTTGAAAAGATTGAAGATGGTTACATACCTGTATCCTCCACAACTTCAAATGATGGGGATGTTTCTGGTTTGCACGGCAACCCTAATTATCAGGATATCTGGGCTGTAAGGATAGATGAACAAGGGGGGATAGTCTGGCAGCAATGCCTAGGGGGATATTCAAGCGAAACGCCTTATTATGTAACACAATCGGAAGATGGAGGTGACTCGTCCTGAATTACGTTGTCGTTTGATACTTGTTCTTGTACAACATACTCTATCTGCTCGGTTCCTGATTCTCCAGAAAGAACAATGTCTTGCGAAAAAGCATTAATAATAAAGAATACGGATGTTACTAATAAAACTATTTTTTTCATCTTTTCTATTTTTATTTTGTTAAAATTAAGCTAATTGTTTTTGGTTGGTTGTTTTTACTTAATTGGGCTTGTGTACCTCTGGTCTTGGTTTTGTCCGATCAGAAAAAATAAAAAAGGTGTAATCGTAGGTTTTCCAAGGAAGACTTTATGTAAAGCTGACTGGTTTTCGGAAACCCTATACGCGAAATGCATTTATGGGG
>JAADJA010000195.1:0-62440 GCA_013151015.1 Chlorobiota bacterium | reverse complement strand
ATGGGGGGGTAATTATCAGAAAGTCAGGGAAACAACTTAAAGGCATGACAAAACAAGTTTTTTCTAAAGCGAAAAAACAGGCGAATATCTGGTATGTTTTAGGTTTAGGCAAAGTTGATTTTGCAAATGATAAATAAAAAAGAAAATGAATTGGCATTAAATTAATTCAAAAACCAATGTAAAGGTTACCCTGTATTTTTTCAAAGTTATTAACATTTTAATGAAAGTTTGTTGATAATTGAGTCAATAGGTTCATTTATAGAAGGCAGTGGATTCGTTGCCAGGCGACCAATTTTGCAGTTCCTAAATATAAATGATACATTATAAACAAGCGGTGATAATGGTTTTTAAATCAGAACTTTATTATTTCTTTGCACATTATTTTGACTAATAGGTTTGTTTTCTAACTTAATAAATCGTGGAGATGAAATTTGCCTGGTATGCTTTGGAGGATTCATTTGCCCGACAAAACAATCCTCTATTTTATTTCAATATGATTGCTTACCTGACAATAATTATCAAAACCTTTTGGTTATTACAGCGTTTATTATTTTACATTTGCAAAATTTTTTATAATTCCAATCGCTAACAAATACGCTTCAAATGGCTAAAAACCTTGTAATTGTCGAGTCACCGGCAAAAGCTAAAACCATAGAAAAATTCCTTGGGAAAGACTTCATTGTTAAATCGAGTTTTGGACATGTAAGGGACTTGTCGAAAAAAGAACTGGGTGTCAATATCGAAAAAGATTTCAAACCGGTTTATGAAATAACGCCAGATAAAAAGAAAACCGTTGCCGAACTCAAAAAGATTGCAAAAACCGCTGAAACAGTTTGGCTCGCAACTGATGAGGACCGTGAAGGGGAGGCCATTTCGTGGCACCTGATGGAAGCATTGAAACTGGATGAGGCGAAAACCAAACGTATCGCTTTCCATGAAATTACCAAGACAGCCATTTTGGAAGCCATTGAAAACCCACGGAAAATAGATTATCATTTGGTGGATGCCCAGCAGGCCCGTCGTGTCCTTGACCGTTTGGTTGGTTTTGAGATTTCGCCCGTGCTTTGGCGAAAAGTAAAACCCTCATTATCGGCAGGGCGTGTGCAATCGGTTGCGGTACGTTTGATTGTTGAAAGGGAAGAGGAAATCAAAACCTTCAAACAGGTATCTTCCTTTAGGGTGATTGCGAAATTTGAAATAAAGAACGATTTTGGGACGGCCATTTTAAATGCAGAGTTGCCAAAACGGTTCAAAGAAAGAAGTGAAGCCCTGGATTTTTTAAAGACCTGTGTCCCGGCTGATTTCGTGATCGGTTCCATCGAAAAGAAACCGGGCAAAAAATCCCCCGCGCCCCCTTTCACGACCTCCACATTGCAACAGGAAGCCAGCCGTAAACTTGGGTTTTCGGTTTCCAAGACCATGGTGGTTGCCCAACAACTTTACGAATCGGGGAAAATAACCTATATGAGGACCGATTCGGTGAACCTCTCCAAACTTGCCCTTGGTGTAGCAAAAAAGGTAATCACCAACAACTATGGCGAAACTTATGTGAAAACCCGGCAATTCAAGACGAAATCGAAATCGGCCCAGGAAGCGCACGAGGCCATTCGCCCAACTTATCTTGAAAATCAGACCGTGGATGGCGATCCTTCACAAAAAAGGTTGTACGAACTGATCTGGAAACGGACCATTGCCTCTCAAATGGCAGAGGCCGTCCTTGAACGGACAACGGTTTCTATTGATATTTCAACAAACCCACTGAAATTTGTCGCCAAAGGCGAGGTCATCAAATTTGACGGTTTTTTGAAAGTTTACCTTGAATCAACCGATGATGGTGAAAACGGTGAGCAAAAAGGGGTCCTCCCTCCAATGAAAAAGGGTGAGTCGCTGGAAAGGAAAGAGATAAACGCCATCGAACGTTTTTCACAACCGCCCCCCCGTTATACAGAAGCCAGCCTTGTGAAAAAAATGGAAGAATTGGGTATTGGAAGGCCGTCCACCTATGCGCCTACCATTTCAACGATCCAAAAACGCGAGTATGTGGTGAAAGAGGAAAGGGAAGGCAAAATAAGGGAGTTTCACCAATTGACGCTTGTTGGGGATACCGTTAAGGAAGAAACCAAAACCGAAAAGACCGGCTACGAAAAGGGAAAGCTTTTCCCCACGGATATCGGGAATGTGGTGAATGGTTTCCTGGTTGAGTATTTCCCCAATATCCTTGATTATAATTTCACGGCAAGTGTCGAGAAGGAATTTGATGAGATTGCCGATGGCCAGAAGGTCTGGAACAAAATGATCAAGGAGTTTTATAAACCTTTCCATAAGCAAATCGAGGAGACACTTGAAACTTCAAAGAAACACAGTGGTGAACGCTTGCTGGGAACCGACCCCAAATCGGGAAAGAATGTTTACGCACGTATCGGAAGGTATGGAGCCATGATACAGATCGGGGAATCGACGGATGAGGAAAAACCCAAATTTGCCGGATTAAGGAAAGGGCAGAGCATTGAGGAAGTTACCCTTGAAGAAGCCCTGGAGATGTTCAAGCTCCCGCGTGAGGTCGGGACTTTTGAAGACAAGCCTATGCTGGCGGCCCTTGGTCGTTTCGGGCCGTATATTAAACACGACAATAAGTTTTATTCATTGGAGAAAACCGATGACCCGATGAGCATTACTGGCGAAAGGGCAATCGAGCTCATTGAGAAAAAAAGAAAGGCATTAAAGGAAAGGATCATCAAGCAATTTAAGGAAGATGCTTCCATTGAAGTGCTGAATGGCCGCTATGGCCCTTTTATCAAACAGGATAAAAAGAATTACAGGATACCAAAAGGAAAAGGTGCCAAGGAGGCAAAAGAACTTACCTACGAGGATTGTTTGGAAATAATAAAAAAGGGGCAAAAAAAGAAAAAATAAAAAGCTGAACTTTTTTTGGGTTTTTGGGTATAAATACCTCAAAACTTCACCAACAATTAATGTCAATGGACATTTCAATTTATTTTGAACCACTCGAATTACCTGATTTTAGTTTCGAGGAAACTACAAGGCAACTGCGCCTTGCTGACATTTTCGATAGTTATGTCGAAAAGGATGATTTCCCCGGGCTCGAAGGTGTTGACATTGCCCTGGTCGGCGTGAACGAAGACCGCAATTCCGTTGACAATGAGGGTTGCGCCCACGCCCCCGACCATATCCGAAGTTTTCTTTATAAATTGTTCAGGGGAAATTACAAGGCCAGGATAGCCGACCTTGGAAATATCAAAAAAGGCTTCAAGGTGGAAGATACCTATTTTGCGTTGAGTTCGGTTACTTCTGAACTGATCAAGAATAAAATTGTCCCCATCATCCTTGGTGGGAGCCAGGATTTGAGTTTTGCCAATTACAGGGCATATGAATCCCTTGGGCAAATTATCAATATCGTTGGGATCGATTCTGTTTTTGACCTTGGAAAGGCAGAGCAGGAAATGGATTCACATTCCTATTTGAGCAAGATAATCCTTCACCAGCCCAACTTCCTTTTCAATTTTACCAACATCGGTTACCAATCCTATTTTATCGACCCAGAAGCCATCGAACTGATGGACAGCCTCTATTTTGATGTTTACCGCTTGGGGAAGATAAGGGAGAAACTGAGCGATGCCGAACCCTTGATGCGAAATGCCGATATGGTGACAGTGGATGTTTCGGCTATTCGCCATTCGGATGCACCGGGGAACAAAAACGTTTCGCCCAATGGTTTTTATGGCGAGGAGATTTGCCAGATAATCCGTTATGCAGGGTTGAGCGACAAACTCACTTCCATCGGTTTTTATGAAACCAATCCCAAATATGACCAGAATGGACAGACATCGCATTTGGTTGCCCAAATGATCTGGTATTTTATCGAAGGTTTTTATAACCGCAAGCAAGACCATCCTTACAAAGATCAGGAAGAATACATCAAATACACGGTTTCGATAAAAGACCATAAAGACCAGATTATCTTTTACAAAAGCAAGAAAAGCGATCGTTGGTGGATGGATGTTCCGGTGAAGACAAATTTCAGGAGCATTTACGAGCGCCATCACCTTGTGCCCTGTTCCTATTCTGATTATGAGGTTGCCTGTAAGGACGATATCCCCGACCGTTGGTGGCAGGCCTATCAGAAATTGATGTAACGGCTGATTTTATTTCAAAGGCTTTTGCCGGGTTCCCCGAATATTGATTAACTGGATTTGATTTTTCTTTTACCCGATACATTAACATAGTTAGTTTGTTAATAGGGCTTTTTCTATATCCTTTTATTTTTGATTCTTCCAGTATATAAGGTTGGTTGCTTAATTTTATAAAAAACAGCTTTGTTTCTTGTTCGAAGTTCTCAACTTCTCTTTTTGTCCGGTTCTCATCTAAATACATCAAAATTCTTGCGTATCCAGCGGCGGTTCTCTTTGACCATATTATTTCTAACCCCATTTTCTTGGATTGGCCATTACCTCTTTATAGGTAAGAAAATTTCCTTCTTCTATTTCCCTGATACCTTGATTTATTTCGTTTTTTTCTTCTTCACTTATTTTATCCCACCAATCTTTGTTAATATGCTTGGCCCGAAATTTCAATAAGTTTTTAAAAGCTGATATCAATTCAGGGTCTTTCACTTTTGATAATTCAGATTGAATCCAGCTAATATCTGCATGTATATCCATTATCCTTTTTTGTTTGATATTGTATTTGCAAAGTTATGGGTTTTCTTAAATATTAATACTTAATGCGAATCAAGAGTTGAACCCTTTCAGGAATGTGCAGATCAATACCTTGGCAATATTGCGAAATGGGCTTTGCATGGGTTTTTGTCTTTTGACAAGATTTCAAAGATAGTAAAAATAGGGATTGGGGATTTGGAAAATATAGAATCAATAAATTATATGCTCGTTGGTGACAACACCAACGAGAAGCATCAATGGGATTTTGGAAAATCCAGAATCAATAGATTATATACTCGTTGGTGACAACGCCAACGAGAAGCACCAAAGTATCAACAGCTTACCTACTCGTTGGTGTTGTCACCAACGAGGCGCATCAAAATTACGATTTTTTCGAGGTAACAATACCAACGAGATGCATCAATACTATAAAAGACTATCATTCCGAACGGAGAGTTTGGACAGGGAGTTGGAGTGAGGAATCCCCTTGCTATTTTGACCGGAGTCTATTGATAGTTAGGGGATTCCTCACTCCCACGCAGATGTCTTCCTATTGGTTCGTAATGACTGCACAATAATCAGTCGAGTTACATTTTAGGTTTCCACAATTTCCCTATTTTTGCCGCAAAATTAAAATTGAAATAAGATGAAAGCATATATTTTCCCCGGACAGGGCGCACAGTTTGTAGGAATGGGCAAAGACCTTTATGAAGGCTCTGCCCTTGGTAAGGAATTGTTTGAAAAAGCCAATGAAACCTTTGATTTTCGTATTACAGATTTGATGTTCGACGGGACCGATGAGGACTTGCGTCAAACCAGGGTGACCCAGCCCGCTATTTTCCTCCACTCGGTAATCCTTTCAAAAGTAATGGGTGGTGGATTTAAGCCTGATATGGTCGCGGGCCATTCCCTTGGCGAATTTTCGGCTTTGGTGGCCAATGGGGCTTTGTCATTTGAGGATGGATTGAAGCTGGTGTATGCACGGGCCATGGCCATGCAGTCTGCCTGTGAGGCCGAACCTTCTACAATGGCCGCAATCCTTGGACTTGACGACAAGGTAGTGGAAGATGTATTGGAAGGGATTGATGAAGTAGTGGTTCCGGCAAATTATAACAGTCCGGGCCAGTTGGTGATTTCCGGTTCCATAAAAGGGATCGACATTGCCTGTGAAAAACTGAAAGAGGCCGGTGCACACCGTGCCCTTCCATTAAAAGTGGGTGGTGCCTTTCATTCGCCGTTGATGGAGCCTGCAAGGATGAATCTGGCAGATGCCATTGCGAATACTAAATTCAGTAAACCTGTCTGCCCGGTATATCAAAATGTAAATGCAAAGGCCGTTTCCGATCCGGAGGAAATCAAAAAGAACCTCATCGCACAACTTACCTCACCGGTAAGATGGACACAAATAGTTATCAATATGCTAGCGGATGGTGCCGATCATTTTGTGGAAGTAGGCCCCGGAAAAGTATTACAAGGCTTAGTGAAAAAAGTGAACCGGGAAGTGGTGACGGAGAGTGCGGGCTTGTAAATAAAATTAGGGGAATATCGTTACGGGTTACAATTTTATCTGATGAATAAAAGATATAATTCTTTGTTCCAACCTTTCGGGTCTTGGCCTTACTGCCTTGCTTCGACCCCAAAGGTTATCCGTACTGTTGTTCGTAATATTTTTGGTAATCGCCCGAAGTGACGCGTTTCATCCATTTTTCGTTTTGGAGATACCAGTCCACGGTTTTTCCCAGGCCTTGTTCAAAGGAATGTGTGGGTTCCCATCCCAGTTCTTCCTTGATTTTAGAGGAGTCGATGGCATAGCGCAAATCGTGTCCGGCACGGTCTTTCACAAAAGTGATCAACTTTTCGGAAGTCCCTTCCTTGCGCTCTAACCTGGTGTCCATTATTTCACAAAGTTTCCTGATCAGGTCGATGTTCTTCCATTCGTTGTTTCCCCCAATATTATAGGTTTCCCCGGATTTCCCCTGATGAAAAGCCAAATCAATTGCCTTTGCATGGTCTTCCACATAAAGCCAGTCGCGGATATTTATCCCTTTTCCATAAACGGGCAGGGCTTTATTGGTTTTTATGTTGTTGATGAAAAGGGGAATGAGTTTTTCGGGAAACTGAAATGGGCCGTAATTGTTGGAGCAATTGGAAATAACCACTGGCAAACCATAAGTATCGTGGTAGGCTCGCACGAGATGGTCGGAGCTGGCCTTGGATGCGGAATAGGGGCTGTGTGGGTCATAAGCGGTTTCTTCGGTAAAAATGCCCTCCTCCCCAAGAGAACCATAAACCTCATCCGTGGAAATATGATAAAACAGTTTCCCCCTAAAATTTATTTCCCAATGCGATTTTGCCGCATTCAATAGATTTACCGTCCCTACGATATTTGTCATAATAAACTCCATGGGATTTGAAATGGAGCGGTCAACGTGGGATTCGGCTGCGAGATGGATTACTCCATTAAAGTCATAATCGGTAAAAAGTTGTTGGATAAAATCGCCATCAACAATATCGCCTTTCACAAATTCGTAATTCGGCTCTTTTTCGATTTCTGTCAGGTTTTCAAGGTTTCCGGCATAGGTAAGTTTGTCAAGGTTTACAATTTTGTATTCAGGGTATTTCTTTACAAAAAGCCTGACAACATGTGAGCCGATAAAGCCTGCCCCTCCGGTGATTAATATGGTTTTCATTTATTTTGGTTTCTTAATTTTAATATTTCAAAACACCCATATTTATTACTTTTAATGAAAGTCTTAATCTCTTGTGAATAGTCGATTAAAATAATGACAATTGCTTTGGTTTTTAAATTTCCTGTACGAATCCAAATGATTTTTGGTGGAAAACCAAATAATGAAGTCAGGTCATTGAAATCCGAATCCTGAGTGACAATTATGAAGTCCGATTTCTTTGCATACTCCCAGATTTGTCTGTCAGGCGCATTTATCAAACCTTCCTTTTTTACTGTTGTTGAACCGGTATGTTCTTCCTGAAGGAGTTTTAAAACCCTATGGGAAATATTTTGGTCAAACAGGAATCTCATACAGCAGCCTGGTATATTTTGTTTTCCCTATCGGCAGCATAACTTAGGGCCGCATAAATATCATTTTCGTTCAATTCATCAAAATCAGCCAATATATCCCCGACCGTCATCCCGGATGCAAGCCAACCAAGAATATCGCTTACCGTGATCCTCATTCCCCGGATACATGGTTTTCCACCACGCTTGCCCGGTTCAATTGTTATTATGTACTTATAATCTTTCATGTTTCAAATATTTCAGTAAATATACTGTTTTTTCTTTAGTTGGATATTTCAACTTTTTTATGGAGTAAAGCTTTGTCCCTCCGGTAATCAATATGGTTTTCATTTTTATGGTGTTGAATTTAATGATTTGCTGTTAAGGGGTCGTTTTATTTTAGCCTAAGCGTGCTCTTGTGATTCACAAATACATATGTAATATAAATCACATTATCAATTGTTTCATAAAAAACTGATGTCTCTCTGCTTAGGACAGCTTTCCTAAGTCTTGGTTGAAATGTCGATACCGGAAACATTCTTGGGTTTCTTTTGATGAGATCAATTTGCTTTGACAATTTTGATTTAAATTTATCAATTTCTCTTTGCGTCCATCTGGTTGATAAATAATCAATTATTTCTTCAAGGTTATGAATAGCTTCTTCAGTCCAAAATATTTTATAATCCATATTTTTCCTTTACTATATCGTGTGAAACTACTTTACCTTCGTCAATATCTTTCAGACCTCTTTGAATTCCTTGAATTTGTTGTTCGGCAAGGTCATTCCACCAATCATTTCTTGAAGTTGCAGATTCCTTAACAATCTTCAAGTAGTTGAGTGTTTCTAAATCTTTAAGCTTAGCAAGCCATTCAATTAGTTCTAATTTAATCGTCTCATGTTCCATTTTTGTTTTTTATTCAAAGGTACAATGTTTTTTTTTAAGAGGGTTGTTTTTGGGGAATTCTTGTCATGCCCCACAACTATTGCCACCAGTAGGTGTTGTCACCAACGGGATTGACAAAACCTCCCGATGTCAACCGGAAATCGTTCATGTTGGTTACAACACCAACATGGAGCAGGAGATTCATCCAACCTTTCGGGTCGCCAGTGCAAAGGCCATTATCGACCCAAAAGGTTTAATTGTTGGCCAGGGCAAGTTCCCATTTCCAGGCGGACCGCATCATTTCATCGATCCCTTTTTCGGCTTTTCAGCCCAGTTCACTATTGGCAAAAGTAGTATCGACCCAGACTTTTTCGATATCCCCGGCTCTTCTCTCCACGATTTTGTAGTTCAGTTTTACACCTGTTGCTTTTACAAAGGAATTGATCACCTCTAAAACCGAAAAACAATTGCCGATCCCAAGGTTGAACATCCCTACGTCTTTTATTTTCCCTATTTTATTTTCATGTTTTTTTAAAGCGCTAAGTCAACATAAATAATATTAATATTAGAGCCAATATTCCAATGACTGTGGTAAATTTTCCCATATTTTTTGACTTAGTCCACCCTGATAGTGAAATCATTGTTATTAAGGAAACAATTCCTATAAAAAAGGAGATTCCTCCAACAAGTTTAGGAAACATTAAATCATCTCCTGAAACTTTAAATGGAAATCCTTCTGTTGTCATCATAAGAATTTTAGTCATTGAAAACAATGAAATCAAAAAGAAACTGGCAGCAATTGTAGCAGATTTCATTATAGTTCTCATCAAACGATTATTGGTTTCTGAAACCAAAAAATTGGCTACTACCGCAACAGAAAAACCAGCCAACAACGAACTTATCACAATGATTTGGTCAGCGAGTTTATTCCAATATTCCAATGAAATTTCAATCATATTAATTCATTTTATTATTAATTTATAATGTAGTGTTCGTGCATTTTTTTTTGCTTCCAGTTAACGGTTTGTATAAGAATAGTAGCCGATTTCGGAAGTGGATTTTTTCAATTTACCACTAAATTTTATGCGGACTACAATGTTCATATTTACTACAAACTTGGCTATTATTTTTATACTTTGGCAACAGTTATTGTTTATTTTGTCCAAGGTTCTTTGTCTGAAACGTCTTTGAATGTTTCTCCTTCATAAACACTTATTCCAGACCAAGTACTAAACCAAAGTTGGCCTTTTTTGTCTTCAAAAATATGTTGAATTGTATTTGTAGCTAAACCGTCTTTGGTCGTAAATTGGGTAAATGATTTCCCGTCATATCGGTAAGCCCCAAAATTTTCAGCAGAGAACCAAATACTTCCTTTATTGTCTTCACAAAAATTATAGGTCTCTATGCCCTCAATAATTCCATCTTTTGTGAAGTCAGTAAATGAGTTTCCATCATATTTGCTTACACCACCATAAAAAGTTCCAATCCAAATATTTCCTTGACTATCTTCAAAAAGGTCAGCCACATTATTGTCGGTTAGCCCGTTTTTAGTTGTAAAAAACTCAAATTGATTGCCATTAAATTTAGTGATACCATAGCTATCATTGACAAACCACAAATGCCCATTTTTATCTATTAAAATATCGCTGACCCTGTTTTCTGATAACATAGGTTTTGGCTTAGGGACATCAGGTTTCGGAACTTTGAAAGTCTCAAAGGTGGTTCCATCGAATTTACTAACACCACCAACAGTAGCAATCCAAATACTTCCGTTTTTGTCAATTTCAATGTCCCAAATCTCATTGTCGATTAGTCCATTTTCCTCTGAATAATTTGTAAATGTATTCCCGTTGTATTTTGTTAGGCCACCGGAAGTGCCTAACCAAATATTCCCAATATCATCTTCAATAATAGCCCTTACTGCACTACCACCCAATCCATCTTTTAAAGTATAATGTTTCAGTGAATCACCCTTATAAACGATCACTCCATCGTGGTTGGTGCAAAACCAAAAATTATCGCTTTTGTCTTCATATATCTGCCAAATAAACTCACTTACCATTCCATTTAGGTTTGCGTGGATTTGAGGAAAAATTGTATTATTTCCAAAGAAATTAGTTTGTTCATTTTTTACTGCTTTTTCAATGATTTGTTGATTTAAATCTGAAGTTCTTTCTTTTGAAGATTTTTCATTTTCCTGTTTGCAAGAAAAAAAAAGTAGTGTAAATAAAACCAAGCATAACGGTTTTAGAGCTGAAATGGTAGTTGTTTTCATTATATTCATTTACTTTCTTATGTTATGAAGGATTTTTTGGTTCTAATTGTTGCCAACAATTTGGAAACCATTGTTGAATAAATGTGGGAAACCGATTATCCTGCCGCCCATTGGTGTTGTCACCAACGGGATTGACAAAACCTCCAGATGTCAACCGAAATCGTTTATGTTTGAGAGAACGTCAACATGGGGCAGGAAATCCATCCTTCCGGGTCGCCACCACACCTGTCTTCTACGACCCAAAAGGTTTAATTGTTGGCCAGGGCAAGTTCCCATTTCCAGGCGGACCGCATCATTTCATCGATCCCTTTTTCGGCTTTCCAGCCCAGTTCACTATTGGCAAAAGTAGTATCGGCCCAGACTTTTTCAATGTCGCCGGCCCTTCTCTCCACAATTTTGTAGTTCAGTTTTACACCTGTTGTTTTTTCAAAGGAATTGATCACCTCCAGAACCGAAAAACCATTGCCGGTCCCAAGGTTGAACATCTCTACCTTGCTTTTGCCTTTATTGTTGAGCAAACGGTCAATGGCCACCACATGGGCCTTTGCCAGATCCACCACATGGATATAATCACGGATGGCCGTTCCGTCCGGTGTGTTATAATCATCCCCAAAAACACTTAGCATTTCCCGGATGCCTATTGCTGTTTGTGTTAGGAATGGAATTAAATTATTAGGTACACCCAATGGCAGTTCACCGATCAAAGCCGATTCATGCGCACCTATGGGATTGAAATAGCGGAGCAAAATCGCTTTTATGGAAGAAGTTGCAACCGTGGTTTCGATAATTTCCTCGGCAATTTGTTTGGTATGCCCATAAGGCGAAAGGGCTTTTTTTATGGGGGCCTTTTCCGTTACCGGGAGGATATCCGGCTGGCCGTAAACCGTGCAGGAAGAGGAAAAAACGATGGGGGAAATATTGTTGTCGTTCATCCCCTGCAAAACATTGATAAGGGATCCGATATTGTTTTTGTAATACAATAAAGGTTTGTCAACCGATTCTCCCACGGCTTTCAAAGCGGCAAAATGGATTGCCCCTGAAAGCCCTTTATGCCTTTTAAAAAAGTCAGCCGTTTTTTCGGTATTGGTCAGGTCAAGGTTTTCAAAGCCAGGCCTGATCCCGGTGATTTCTTCTATCCTGTCAACTACCTCCGCATGGGAGTTTGAAAGGTTGTCAACAATAACAACCTCGTATCCGTTTTGCTGAAGTTCCACCACGGTGTGGGAACCAATATATCCGGTGCCACCGGTAACCAATATCTTCATTTACAAGCTCCAATAACTTAATTCTTTGATCTTCTTTCTGTAAAGGCCTTTAACATCAACAAGTATCCCGTTCTTGGTGGTGATGCTTTTGAAAAATGCCTCATCGTATCCCAGGTATTCATTGTGCGAAACAGCTACCACTACTGCATTGTAATCATCGGCAATGTCGTTCACCAACTCAAAGCCATAATATTTCTTAACCTCATCCGAAGAAGCATAGGCATCGGCGACCTCAACGGTAACCCCGTAATCTTTAAGTTCGTTCACAAGATCGACAACCTTGGAATTCCGCAGATCACTTACGTTTTCCTTAAAAGTAACGCCCAAGACCAAAACCTTCGAATTCAGGATTTTCTTCCCTTTTGCAATCAGGTTTTTGACCAATTGCTTGGCAATGTAAAATCCCATGGAATCGTTTACCATACGCCCGGAGTTGATGATTTGTGGGTGGTAACGGTATTCCTGGGCTTTATAGGCCAGATAATATGGATCGACACCAATGCAATGCCCACCGACAAGGCCTGGATAGAATTTCAGGAAATTCCATTTGGTCCCGGCTGCTTCCAGCACATCAAAGGTATTTATACCCATACGGTTGAAAATAATGGAAAGCTCGTTCATCAGCGCAATGTTCACGTCCCTTTGGGTGTTTTCGATCACTTTGGCCGCTTCGGCAACTTTCATTGTCGGTGCCCGGTGAACCCCTGCCTTAACAACCAATTCATAAGTTTTTGCAATATTGTCGAGGGAAATATCGTCACAACCCGAAACAATCTTCACGACCGTTGCAAGTGTGTTCACTTTATCGCCCGGGTTTATCCTTTCGGGGGAATAGCCCACTTTGAAATCCGTTTTGAACTTTAAACCCGAAAATTTCTCCAGAACGGGAATACAATCTTCTTCGGTGGCTCCGGGGTAAACGGTCGATTCATAAACCACATAATCGCCTTTTTTCAAAATCTTCCCCACGGCTTCCGATGCCTTGATCAAGGGTGATAAATCGGGTTTGTTATGGCTGTCGATGGGTGTCGGGACTGCAACAATATGAAATGCCGCATCTTTCAAATCTTCAGGGTCAGTGGTAAACTGGATGTCACTGTTTTCAAAATCCTCAGGAGAGAGTTCTTCACTGGGATCCTGGTTTTTCTTCATCAGGGCAACCCGTTCTTCGCTCACGTCAAAACCTATTACCGAAATGTGTTTCGCAAATTCCAGGGCGATTGGCAATCCAACATATCCCAATCCGATCAATGACAACTTTGTTTCTTTGTTAAGTAATCGTTTATAAATATCCATAATGTTAATTTTATATTTTACAATTTATTTCAAATTTGAGTTTGTTATTTGAACTATATGTTTTTCAGAAAGGGATGGTAGTCGCCTTTCAACCCAACCGGTTTTGAATTCCTGATGGTGAAAACGGTTTCGATACTTGGCCGGGCATCGTCCAGGCCAAACCCATTTCCTTTCAGGATTTCCTTATAGGTTTCGGTGTGCAGGTCAGTAAACCCTCCGCTGAATTCAATTTCTTTTCCGTCAATGGTAATGGAGCGAAAAGTTTTCTGCCCCGATTTTTTAATATCATCAGGAAGGTTTTCCGAATCGAGGCTCAACAACCATCTTACCCTTGCATTTTTTAATCGAAGGAAACCGGCAGCTTTATCATCTGTCAGAAGGTGGACAATATTCTCTTTGGTTTCCCCAAAAATCCATGTCAGCATATCAAAGAAGTGAACTCCTATATTTGTTGCAATACCACCCGATTTACTTAGTTCTCCTTTCCAAGAGCGATGGTACCATTTGCCCCGGCTCGTGATGTAGGTGAGGTCAATATCATGGATTTTGTCTTTAGGGCCGTTCTCAATGTCTTTTTTCAATTGAACGATGGACGGGTGGTACCTTAATTGGAGGATATTGTAGATCCTTTTTTCATTTTCCTTTTCAATCTCGGCCAGAGCATCCAGGTTCCAAGGGTTCAACACGATGGGTTTTTCACAGATAGCATCGCAATTGTTCCTCAATGCAAGCCGGATATGTGAATCGTGCAGGTAATTTGGCGAACAGATGCTCACATAATCAATCCGTCCTTTTCCATTTCTCCTTAGCTTATCAAGGTGCCGGTCGAATCGTTCGGGCTCCGTGAAAAAATCGGCTTCCGGGAAATAGGAGTCGATTATCCCCACGCCATCATATTTATCCAAAATGGCTTCCAGGTTATGGCCCAGGTCATGAATGGCTTTCATGTGCCTTGGTGCGATATAACCGGCTGCGCCAATTAGTGCAAAGTTTATTGTTTTGTCCATTTTCCCAAAAGTATTTTTTTATGGAATTAAACTGTGATTATTTAAAAAAAACCAGAAAATAAATTTCCTTTAATATTCCTTTCCCGGATAAACCGGAAAAGATAAACAACACAAAATGAAATTCAAATAAACACCAATTTTATAATTTTTAATCCCAAACCCCTTCCAGAAGGGGATAATTGGTATTTGTTTTCTGATTTCACAAAATCTATATCCTATATTTTTGTTACCCTATTGTTTTTCAGTAAGTATTTCTCTTTGCTTTCGGGGCATTCGGCGATTCCTTCTTCATTGAATTCCAGGCGATGGCCATATTCGCTCATCCATCCTATCTGCCGGGATGGGTTTCCGACCACAAGTGCATAAGGGGGAACTTCTTTCGTAACGACCGTACCGGCCCCGATAAATGCAAACTCGCCAATATCATGGCCACAAACAATGGTGGCATTGGCACCGATACTTGCCCCTTTTTTCACCAGGGTTTTTTCGTAGCTGCCCCTTCTGACCACGGCACTGCGCGGGTTGGTAACATTGGTGAATACCATGGAAGGGCCGAGGAAAACATCGTCTTCGCAAATCACCCCTGTGTAAAGGCTTACATTGTTCTGGATTTTCACGTTTCTCCCTAAAACAACTTCAGGCGAAACAACCACATTTTGACCAATATTGCAATTTTCGCCAATCATGCAATTTTTCATGATATGCGAAAAATGCCAGATTTTGGTTCCGTTCCCGATCTTACAGCCTTCATCAACAATGGCTGTTTCGTGTGCAAAATATTTTGTTTCCATATTTTTATCTCTTAAATCCGCCAAAGAATCCACGAATTAACACGAATTTCGTATTAATTAGAGACGAGGAATATTTATGTGTTTAATCCATTCACTTAATTTATACTAAATAAAAATCCCTGCCTGCGTCAGGCAGGCTTACGGATTTATGGTTATTATAAAAACCCCAAAACAGAAGATGTAATAAATTCCAGTTGCCCCTCGTCAAGTTCGGTGTGCATGGGCAGCGAAAATACATTTTTGCTTAGGTATTCCGTTACCGGGAAATCCCCTTCCTTATATCTTGGATCGGTGTAGGCCTTTTGCAAATGCATTGGGACGGGGTAGTAAACCATGGCCGGGACACCTTTTGAAGAAAGGTGCTTGATCAGGCCTTCACGGTCAATCCCTTCGGCAACAATTGTGTATTGATGAAAAACATGCGTAGAATTCCCCGAGCGTACCGGGATTTTTAGTCTGGGTTCATTGGCAAAAGCCTTGTCGTAATATTCGGCAGCTTTGTTCCGGGCAGCGGCATATTTGTCCAAATGCGGGAGTTTTACCTTCAAAACAGCAGCCTGGATACTATCCAAACGGGAATTAACGCCAATCGTGTCATGATAATACCTTACGTTGCTTCCGTGATTAACAACGGTTAGCATCTTTTTTGCCAACTCATCGTCATTGGTGAAAATAGCACCTCCATCGCCATAGCAACCCAGGTTTTTTGAAGGGAAAAACGAAGTGCATCCCACATCAGCAATCGTTCCTGCTTTTTTCTTTGTGCCATCTTTGAAAAAATAATCCGCTCCAATGGCCTGTGCCGTATCTTCAATTACAAACAGGCCATGCTCCTTTGCAATATCGTTTATGGCTTCCATATCGGCACATTGCCCAAAAAGGTGAACGGGCACGATGGCCTTCGTTTTTGAGGTGATGGCTTTTTTAATGGCTTCGGGGTCGATATTGAACGTCTCGGGACAAACATCCACCAAAACAGGTGTAAGGCCCAAAAGTGCAATAACTTCAGCCGTTGCAATAAACGTAAACGAAGTGGTAATGACTTCATCGCCGGGCTTCAGCCCAAGCCCCATCATGGCAACCTGCAAGGCATCCGTACCATTGGCACATGGAACCACATGCTTCACACCAAGATAAACTTCCAGGTCTTTTTGGAATTCCTTTACGGCAGGACCATTTATAAATGCTGTATTCTCGATTACTTTTTGGATCCCGGAATCAATCTCCGTTTTTATTTTTTCGTATTGACCCTTAAGGTCAACCATTCTTATCTCTTGCATAATTCTGTTTCCATATGATTATTAGCATCTAATTTCTAACCCCGAACGAAAGGGAGTGTATTGTTTGGTAAAAAACACATAACAAAAAACGAACCTGTCCTTGCCGCCCGCCTGCCGTAACGGGCAGGGCAGGCGGGATAAATCCCAATGGATAAAATTCAAAAATCAAAATAGGTTTCGTATTTATTATTTGGAAATTTGTTATTTATTCGAAATTTATATTTTATTTTTTGTTTTTTCTGATTTATCCGGGTTGGGTATTTTCCCTGATTTTATTTTGTTATTTTTAGGTGGGCAAAGGTATATATATTTGGATGTGGAACAAAATAAAAGAAAAAAATACAGGGGTGGTAAATCAAGGATATTGCAAGCGGATATTTTATATATTTGCCCCCTAATAACGTGAACTTTAATGAAGCACCTCAAAATAGTATTTTTCCTGTTGACAGTAAGTTTGTTTGGCTTTTTGAAAAGTTTCGGACAAACCGATATTGCGGATACCACGATCCATGTCCCCATGTTCTTTTTTTCCTATTCCTATCAGGTTCCGGGCGGGGACCTGGCCGATCGGTTCGGGAACAATTCAAGTGCCGGTGGGGGCTTTCAATGGAAAACAAATACCAACTGGATTTTTGGGGTGGAACTCAATTATATTTTTGGCACTGAAATAAAAATTGAAGATGAGCTGATGGGCAATTTAAGGACTGGATCCGGCCAAATTATCGATCAGGCGGGGAATTTTGGGATTGTGAACAATTATGAAAGGGGGTATTTTGCTTCTTTTAAATTCGGAAAGGTAATACCGGTCCTAAGCCCAAACCCCAATTCCGGGATACTGCTTACGGGGAGTATCGGTTATTTACAGCATAAAATCAGGATTGAAGTTACCGACAATAACATCCCGCAATTGCAGGATGATTACAAAAGGGGCTATGACCGGCTGGCAGGGGGGATTACTTTATCGCAATTCGTGGGTTATATTTTTTTCAGCAACAGCAAACTGGCAAATTTTTACGGGGGCTTTGAGTTTACCGAGGCCTTTGCAAAACCAAAGCGTAAAGTGAATTTTGATACACTTTTGCCCGACCCTGTTTCAAAGCGTTTTGATTTATTCATGGGGATAAGGCTTGGTTGGATGATTCCATTGATGCGGAGGATGCCGGAGAAGGTTTATTATTATTAAGGGATCTGCGCACTAAACCCACGCCTGAAGGCGTGGGAAACTCAGGAAACACAGGAAAGCCCTAACATAGTTTATAAATGATGTCTTTCGTTTACGTTTTTTTCATTCAATTATATCTAATCTCAATAAGGATTGCTGCCATGTTCAATCCCAAAGCAAAGTTATGGGTGGATGGGAGGAAAGGGCTTCTGAAAAAGCTGGCAGGGCAAATTGATAAAAATGACAAAATTGCCTGGTTCCATGCGGCTTCCCTTGGCGAGTTCGAACAGGGCCGCCCTGTGATCGAATCTTTTCGGAAACGCTTTCCCGCTTATAAAATCCTGCTCACGTTTTTTTCCCCTTCGGGTCACGAAATCAGGAAAAACTATGAAGGGGCCGATTATGTGGTTTATCTTCCTATTGATACGAAAAGGAATGCCCGGGAATTTGTCAAAATCGTTCAGCCGCAATTAGTGGTTTTTATCAAATACGAGTTTTGGTTCAATTATCTAAAGGTTTTATTTAAAAACAATATCCCTGTGTTCTTTGCATCCGTTATTTTCAGGAAAGAACAGCATTTTTTTAAATGGTACGGAAGCTGGTCCCGTAAGATGCTGAAAAGAGTTTCTTTCTTTTTTGTCCAAAACCGGGAATCCTATGATTTGTTGAAATCAATCGGGATCGATCAGGTGGACATCAGTGGGGATACCCGTTTCGACCGGGTTTTCAGTATTGCCGAAAACGCAAAGAAATTCCCATTGATTGAAAAATTTGCCGAAGGGGATAAAGTATTCCTTGCCGGGAGCACCTGGCCAAAAGATGAAGAGTTGATCGAAAAACTAAGTTCCGAAGACCCATCTTTGAAAATCATTGTTGCGCCCCACGAAATCCATCCCGAAAGAATTGATTCGCTTGTCAAAAGATTTGCATCCCAAAAAGCACTTAGGTATTCCGAGGCAGATGAAAACGGTATTTCCAAAGCTCAAATATTGATAATTGACGGAATGGGTTTTTTATCGGGCCTCTATCAATATTGCCATTTTGCGTACATCGGCGGTGGTTTTGGAAAAGGCATACATAACATCCTGGAAGCGGCCACTTTTGGGAAACCGGTGATTTTCGGACCCAATTACCAACGATTTGCCGAAGCTGTTGACCTGGTACAGATGGAAGGGGCTTTTGTGATAAACAACAGTTCCGATTTAATCTCTATTTCAGAAAAGCTTCTAAATGATAATGGTTCCTGGCAAAATGCTTCCTCCATTTGCAAAGAGTATGTGATGAAGGAAAAAGGCGCTACGGAACATATACTTTCAAAGATTTCGGAATTCATGTGCCAGCATTGACATACATCATTTTTCCCATTTGACTTGTCCTATTATTTCAATGATAAAGAGGTTTTATATTTACATGCTTGTTTTTCTTTTCCCGATGCTGGGACTTGGGGTTCATATTGCCCTTGCCGAAAACCATGTTTCTGAAAGGGACAGCCTGAAAAGGGAAATTGACAAAAACAAGGGCAATGCCGAAAAATCAGAACTGTTCTATCAGTTGGCACAATACTATTCCGGGGAAGATAAAAACGATTCGGCCCTTTTTTTGTACAATACGGCTTATCGGTTATTAAGCGATACCCTGACAAATGAAGCAGACAAAATACTGAATGAAATCGGTCTTATTTACTATCATCAGGGTGATTTTGCCAATGCCCTCTCTTCTTTCAAAAAAGCCCTTCAAATCGTAATTATTATTGACGATTCGTCAATGGTTGCCCGGAGATATGGGAATATCGGGGTTATCTACGATCATTTGGGCGATTATGTGAAATCCATTGAATACTATCAAAAAGCCCTGGAAATTTTTGAGGAGCAGGATTTCAAAAAAGGGATGGCCTTTATTTATAACAATATGGGCGTGATTTCGGAAGAGATGGGGAATTCGGCAAATGCACTCCTTTATCACCAGAAAGCCTTGAAGATGAAAACCCTCCTGGACGATAAATCCGGAATGGGGAATTCCTTGAACAATATCGGTGTGGTTTATGAGCAGTTGTTGACAAATTACGATTCGGCACTTTATTACCATAAACAGGCACTTTGGGTTTTCCTGGATTTGGACGATAAGCGCCGGACTGCTATTTCATTTGGCAATATCGGGGCAATCCATCTCAAAAAACACGATATAGACAGTGCAATTTATTATTCTGAAAAAGCCCTCGAATTATCCAGATCGATCAATGATGAGAATGGTATTTCCTCTGCATTGCTGAACCTGGGAAAGGATTATTATGAAATGGAAGACTTTCGGTTGGCGGAGTCCTATTATCTTCAATGTTTGAAAATATCTGAGAAAATAGGCAGCCGGAAACGGGTCACGGAAATTTACGATGCCCTGGCCAAATTGTACCATAAAACCCATCAGGACAGCAAAGCCTATTCATATCATGCAAAGTATTCCATGTTGAAGGATTCGCTTATCAATGAGGAGAACAACAAACAAATTGCCGAATTGAAAACCCGCTATGAGCTGGAGAAAAAGGACAAGCAATTGAAAATGCTTTCGCATGAGAATTATCTGCAAAAGGAGAGCATTACCCATTATAATTTTTTATTGATAACCCTATTTCTGATTGCTTCCCTGGTTTTGGTGATAGCTGTTTTATTGATACGGCAAAGCCGTTTTAAGTCTCGTCAGAAGACGATGGAATTGCAGCAAAAACTCCTGCGCTCGCAAATGAACCCCCATTTCATTTTCAATACGCTATTCTCGATCCAAACTTATATGCTTGAGAACGATGCCATTTCGGCTTCCCGGTTTTTGTCGAGGTTTGCCAAACTGATGCGCCACATCCTTGAAAATTCAAAACATGAATTCGTTACCCTGGAAAACGAGATCGAGTTTGTGAACGAATACCTGTTTATCCAGCAGTTGCGTTTTGACGAATCCTTTAAGTATGAAGTGGTTTTTGAAGAACAAGGGGAAGGGGTCAGCCAGGTAATGATACCGCCCATGTTGTCTCAACCGTTCATCGAAAATGCCATAGACCATGGTATCAGGAATATCAACAGGGAGGGGATTGTGAATGTCCGTTTTTCGATCAGGGACGAAAACCTTATCGTAAGGATCGAGGACAATGGTGTCGGCTTTTATCATAAAAAACCGGGGCATCAAAAGTTAAAAGACCATAAACCGACCGGGGTCGAAAACACCAGGCAGCGCATCAAAATCCTTGCGGGCGAATACAAGACAATGGATTTATTCGAAATAAGGGATTTGAACCGGGAAAACCCGGCTAAAACGGGTACAATTATTACCTTTGCCATACCGTTGATTTATGCGTGAATAAAAACCTTTTGGCGTTTGGGAAGGATTGAGGGGAGGAAACCCGAAAGCGTTTTGGGGTTAAGCTGTTGGGTCGAAGCAGGCCTTTGCGTGGCGACCCGAGAGGTTGAAATGAGTTGAAAGGTTAAAAGTTAAGAATAGGAAAGTTAGGTGTTATGGGTTACAGAGTTAATTGTTAATGGCTTTAAGGGTTTATCGGTTATTCCTTAAAATGATTTGAGAGCATATAAGAATACTGTGCATGTATTGCATTGAAGCATTGAACCCTTAGGCATTATAGAATTCAAATAGCATTTAGTTAAACACGATGATAAGGACAATAGTTATAGATGACGAAAAAAGGGTAGCAGAAGCTATTGCGAAAATTATTGAGAATTATTGCAGTGGTTTTTCGGTGATCGGTATCGCCCATAACGTGAAAACAGGGGTGGAGCTGATTAACAAGCACAAGCCGGATATGGTAACGCTCGACATCAATTTGCCGGATGGTTCTGGTTTTGATTTGTTGCGGAAGGTCGAGGACATTGATTTCAAGCTGATTTTTATTACGGCTTACGAAGAACATGCCCTGAAAGCCATAAAATTCAGTGCCATTGATTATATCCTGAAACCCATTGATGAAATCGAACTTTCAGAGGCATTCAGGAAAGTAAAAGAGATCCATAAAAAAGAAAACAATAAAGTTATCCTCGATGCTTTTCTATCGGGCTTGGTTGACAGGCCCAAAGAGCAAAAGAAGATTGTTTTGAAAACGGCCGGGGATATCCACCTGATACGGGTAAACGAAATTATCCGTTGTGAATCGGAGGGGAGCTATACCTCGTTTTATTTGAACGATGGGAAGAAACTCCTCGTTTCAAAAAACCTGAAGGAGTATGAAGACCTGCTGTCCGATTATGGGTTTTTCAGGGCTCACCATTCCCATCTTATCAATATCAATTACATCGAACGTTTCCATAAGGCCGATGGCGGGATCATCTATATGTCCGACCAATCGGAAATCCCAGTATCCGTGAGGAAAAAAGACAGTTTGCTGAAGTTGTTCAGGGAGTTGTAGCTCTGGCAAAGATAGCGGAAAGCCAAAAATCAGATATTAAGGAATTGAAAAAAATTGTCCCTGTTTATGGTCTTGAAATTTGCTTCCGGGTAATTATCTCGAAAGGCTTTTGGTGCTTTAACCACTTTGTTCCCCCATTTGAATTCAAATGCTTCGAGTCCATTGTCATTCTCTTCGATAAGGTCAATCTTTTGTTGATCATATGTGCGCCAAAAATAAAATTTCGAGAATGATTCTCGATATACTTGTTTTTTTAAACGTTCTGAAACACATAAGTTCTCCCATAACTTTCCTGTATCATCCCGCATTTCGATAGAATTGAAATTGGAAATAATAATGTTTCTGATTCCATTGTCCCAAAAGTAAAAACGTGGCGACTTTGAAATCTCTTTTCGTAAGTTGCGGCTAAACCCATGCAACCGGAATATAATATATGCTTTCTCAAGGATTTCAAGATAACGCTGAATAGTTTTCACGGTTGTTTTTAGGTTTCTTGCAAGTTCATTGAATGAAACATCGTTGCCAATCTGAAAAGCCAACAAACGTAAAAGGTTCATTACAAAAAGACTGTCCTTAATGTTTTCCATTTGTAGAATGTCTTTCAGAAGATATCCGTTTCTGATGTTTTCGAGAATATGGCGCTTTTCCTTTACATTTTGTTCCATCACAACTTGAGGGTACGAACCGTAAATCAATATTGTTGGTAGTTTTTGGAAAGCATCCATAAACCCATGGGTAATTTCATTTAAAGCCAAAGGGTACAATGTAAAGAAACGGGAACGACCAGTAAGGGGTTCACCAATTTGTCCCTTTAAATCAAAAGACGCCGAACCAGTTACGAAAACCGAAAGTTTTGGATGTGTATCAATTAATAACTTTAGGTTTTGCCCTATATCTGGTATGCCCTGAGCTTCATCAATAAATAAAAAATCATAACCTGAAACAAGGTTTCCAAGGGTTTCGGTACGATGTGACGATAATACGTTTGCCACGTCATAATCTTCACCATTGAGGATTAAAACCTTCTTCTCAGATAAGGATTTATTTATCATTTCCATTATGACGGTTTTGCCCGTTCGACGTGCTCCAAACAGGGCCGTCACGTTTCCTCCATTTAGGTTTTGTATAAGTTTTTGTGTTAGATAGCGACTTATCATAATAACATGTATCTATGGTCAACAAATTTACATTAATTTATTGACAAGGTTCGATAAATTATTATAAATATGGTTAATATAAAAGCAAGCGACACAAAAATATGAAGTGAATAGTTGATTTAAGGATTGTTGAACCCCCCCTGTTTCAAGCTGTGGGACCTCCTCCCATATGCTTTATTCGTCCCAACAGCTTCCAACGAAAAACCCCCAAACCCCAACACTTATCAATTTTATCCATACACTTATACATCTAACCCAATAAGTGCAATTTCCTTCCATATTTTTGCCTTGTCTAATTTGAGAATTTACGCTTTATAAGAAATTCAATTTTTAATAATCATTAATAAAACCTACACAAATGAAGAAATCATTACTATTTACAGTTGTTGCTGCGATGCTGATTTTTGTTTCGTCCTGCAAAAAAGACGATGACACGACCCCTACGGACGACAATCCAAATACCGGAAATACTTATACGGGCATCAATAAAGTGAGCTTGACGATCAATGGCACAACACAGGATTTTGTCTTTGCCGATCAACCCAATATTGGTGATATGGAACATGCCGCAATGGGTTCCAAACAAATTGAAAACAGTCAGGAATATACGGAAATCGTGATAGCGGCAAATGGCTATTTCGACCATATAACAAATTCTGTTATGACAATCTCTTATTTTGGATCAGGTACCGGTACGCAGGACATCTCTTATGGCTTGGGCAATGGAATGAACAATTTCATAGGCTCAAGTTTCATGTTGGTATCCGATACGGCAACAATGCCAACATTTTACTCCCTCGACAATGCAACGGCAAACATTACAAATTATGGTGATGTTGGAGGATATATCGAAGGGACTTTCAATTGCTCGGAAGTCAGCTTGAATGATATCCCACAACCCAATATTACCATCAACGGTAATTTTAAGGTCAAAAGATATGATAATGGAAAATAACAATTAACCTCCTATTAATTAAGGAAAAAAGCTGTCGCGCAAAAAATGTGACAGCTTTTTGTGGTAAAATTCACCAACCTATAAAACCAAACGCAATGACAAGTCATGCCTTGTCCTTACAATTATGCGTTGTTTCAACAATAAAACTCAATTAAGATGAAAAAACTATTTACGCTTATCGCAATCGTGTTAATGGGCACGGCCAATTCGTTTGCCTACATTACCGTTTCCGACACATTGACCTCAAATGAAACCTGGACTTCCGGAAATACTTATTTTGTCAGTGCCGATTTTGTTATTGGTAATAATAATACATTGACCATTGAGCAGGATGTAATTGTTAAATTTGCTGCCTGGACAGGACTTTCCACATATTCCGGAGAATTGGTTGTTAACGGAACTTCCACCAATCCTGTGATTTTTACCAGTATGAATGATAATTCGGTGGGCGAAACCATTAGCGGTTCAACAGGTGCTCCCTCCCGCGGTGATTGGAGCGGTATTTCAATTGATGCCTATACATTTTGGGGATTTTATTGGGATGGCTGGACAAACATGACCTATGCCGAATTACGTTATGGAGAATCTTTCTACTTTGATAGTACAAGTGACCCTGACCAGGGTGATGTACATGCCTCAAGTCTTAATCATGTATTTGTCCATCAGTTCGAATACAGTGGCTTTGAAGCCCATGACACTCCTTTAAGCGTTTCTTATCTTGATGTTTCCTTTTGCGGGTATGGAATGCTTCTGAATTTTGAGAACACAAATGATTTTTCAAATATTTGGATCAGCAATATTGAATCACCCGTTATCATTGATTTCACCTCCTGCCATATAGGTGATATATCCTATTGGAATATTGAACCACAAGAAAATCAGTACATTGATGTGTGGTATACTATTCAGGATAACAGCACCTTAAAAAATGATGTAGGGCTTCCTTATGTATTGAATAATGATATTGAAGCCAACTCACTTAGCGTTGAAGAAGGAAGCATTGTTAAACTTTCAGGCACACTGGTCATCAGGGATGGCACGCTCGATGTGAACGGCAGCAAAGACTATCCCGTTATTTTCACATCATACAAAGATGATGAATTTGGGGGTGATACCAATGGAGATGGAAATACTACATCACCGGCAAAAGGTGATTGGACGTGTGTGACAATGGATGGTTATTACAGCGATTTTGCCAAAGGCCAAATTGATTGGGCATGGTTTCGATATGGTGGACAAGATGATCACGGATGTTATTCAAATGTGGAATTCTGGGGCAGCAACAATGCTTCCTACATCTACAATAGCCGTATTGAATACAGCGAACGCAATGGTATTGATGTGTACAAATGTTCACCCTCGATCAAAAACAATACATTTCTCAATAACGATAGTTCGGATGTACGTATTCTCGATAATTTAAGCCAGCCGATCCTCGGTACAAGTTCAGCAAACAAAGGTGGAAATATCTTCAGAAAAAACGGCTTGGACATACTAAATACAACAACAAACACCATACCTGCAAAATATAACGATTGGGGCTCCGAAGACTCCACTGCTTTAAGCCAGCGTCTTGGTAATAATGATCCCTCAACAGGAGATGTCAATTTCTATCCATGGTTTGGCAATGAAGATGACTATTGGTACACCTATGATAAAACCGCCATTGAAAATGCCGGAGTTTATAATCAATTGCTAATCCCATACGTAGATGCACCGGCAGGTACAGCCATTCTGTATCAAACCGGTGAAGGCAGGTATGGTAAAATGAAAATATTACAAAGAACCATGAGCACAATGACCTTATGGTGGGAAACTTACAACAGCGATGGGTCAACATACAGTGCAGGAACTAATTTGAGTTTGGCTAGTTCAGGGGATGCTGATTTATGTGAACTGGATAGGGGAATACGCGGAACTTACCTGAACACCCAGGATGATTGTGAGTTTTATATCAATGCTGATGGGTCCTTGTTAACAATGCCCGGTACAAAATTTCTGATCGTTTATAGCTATTGTACACCTCTTGTACACAGCGGGAGTACTTCCGGCAACCAAACCTGGGGGGCGGGGACTCATCAAATAAGCAATGACTTTACCATAAATGGAGGCGATACCTTGTTTATCGAACCGGGGGCTGTGGTTAAATTTGAAATGGATAAAAAACTAACTGTTAATGGTACGTTGATGGCTCTGGGTACACAATCGGACAGCATCTGGTTTACCAGCGCCAACGATGACAGCCATGGATGTATCATCGATGGTTCTACCGGAAACCCACAACCCGGCGACTGGAAGTATATTACCCACACTGGTTATAATGAAAAACATGGTGAATACCGTTTTTGTGATTTTGCTTACGGAGGCACATCTTCGTCCGGTATGTTGAGTTATTCAGGAGGAGCCACAGGTTTTACCAAACAATGCACCATTGAAAAAAGCTCATCCAGCGGGCTTTATGTTTTTCAGGTAGATATGACTGTGGACAGTTGTGTTTTCAGGGAGAATTCAAACCACGGAATCGAATATAATTATTATTCAACAGTCAGGGTTAATAATTCCAGCTTCCTTAATAACGGGAACTACGCTGTGGTAACGGGAAGTAGCGATATAGAACCTTGCTCGAACAACTATGCTACGGGCAACAATTTGAACGGAATGGTGATAATTGCCCTCGGTACCAGTAATTATCAACAACTGATAAATTACAACAGTATGCCGTTTATCATTTATAGCACGGTATACATTGGTTCAGGAAAATCATTGCATATTGGAGGCGGAAACGGAAGTTGCCTGATAAAAATGAACACCGATGCGAAGATTCAATTGAGTGGCGGGCATTTGCATACCTTTGGAACTACTTTTACTTCCCTCAAAGATGATTCGAGAGGGGGCGA
The DNA here is from genome assembly GCA_013151015.1 of Chlorobiota bacterium. GTDB lineage: Bacteria > Bacteroidota > Bacteroidia > Bacteroidales > JAADJA01 > JAADJA01. The sequence goes on along the minus strand of JAADJA010000195.1, from coordinate 35,380 downwards.
TACCAACAACGATGGTAATGCCACTTCACCAGCACCCGGCGACTGGCAGAATATTTTTATCCAATACGACCATGACGCATACCTTTCACAGAGCCATTTTTACTATGGTGGGAGTAATACGGCAACAATTTATTTTGCCAATGGGGCTGGTGGTAACCTCGACCAAATCGAAGTCAGGTACTCTGAATGGAATGGGGTTTACACAAGCAGTTCCCCGGTTGATATCTGGGCTTGTGATATTTCGGAAAACACGAAATCCGGGGTATATCTTTATGGCAACGATTCAACGATAATCCGCCAAAGCGATATAAAAAACAATGGCGAACACGGTGTTATATTGGCTTACGGGAGTTCGGCCACAATAACCGATAATCAAATTGAGGGCAATGCCCAGTACCCGATCTATTATTTTGGATCGTCAAACCTTAAATCACCGATTACCGGGAATATTTTGGAAGGAAACCTTTTGGATGCAGTTGTCATAAATTCGCTGGATTGGTACAAAAAGCAAAGGTTTTTTGAAATTACCGGTAACCCTTCATCCGTAAAATACAGTTACGTTTTCTTGAACAATACAATGATATATTCAACTACGGATACCCTTGAATTCAATGCAGGTTCAGTGGTTAAATTCAATGACCATACTTATTTACAGACCAAAGGGGCAATCATTGCAAACAATACGGTGTTCACTTCTTTGCATGACGACACCAATGGCGGTGACACTGAAAACAACGGTTCGACAAGCTCACCGTCAAAGGGCGACTGGAGCTACATCGAAATTGATCAGGGGGGAGTGGCGAAATACGATTATTGTGATGTCCGTTATGGGGGCTACAACAATTATGCATCAGTGATTTTTTATACAAATGCTTTTGGCCATATCCAAAATTCCTCGGTATCCTTTTCATCAAGTGATGGGATATCGAAAAGCTACAGCGGTAATGTGGTAATAAAGGACAATACGATTCTGGGTAACAACAGGTACGGTATCAATGTTTATGGCACACAGGACACTTTGGTAATTGATGGCAATACTATTTCCCAATCCGGATCCCATGCTGTTTATCTCAATTCAACAATATCCACAGATATAAACAACAATACGTTTGAAAACAATGCTGGTTATCCTGTTTATTACACAGGGACATCAACAATTAACGATCCGTTTACAGGTAACACAAGTTCGGGCAATTTGATGGAGGGTTTTGCTATTCAAAGCTTTAATGGATACTCCAACAATAAACTCTATTACCAGCAAGATATACCTTTTATTTTCCTGAACAATATAATTTCGTACTCTACTGTTGACACATTTCAAGTTGAATCAATGGCCACGCTCAAGTTTTTCCCGGACGTAAAGCTGGAATTCAGGGGCCCGGTAATCACCCATGGTGGAATAATGACCTCCATAAAGGACGATGCCTGGGGCGGCGATACCAATAACGATGGCGATGCAACAGTTGCGGCCCCCGGCGATTGGAGAGGCCTGGAATTGTACAATACATGGGGGGAGTTTAATGGTTTTATAATACGTTATGCAGGTGGGGGAAGCACCCCGGCACTCAACTTTAATAATTCCGATGGTTTTATTTATACCATGATCGATTCGTCCGCTTATGATGGATTGAGGTTATATAACGGCTCAAATGTGGAAGTAGATAACTCTGATTTTAACGGTAATGCCCGTTATGGGGTTAATGCCAACAGCGTGGATACGTTAACAATTTCAAACTGCACCGTACAGGGAAACGGAAACCATGGTATATATAACTCGTATGCAGCACCTGCACTCGACAATAATACCTTTACGGATAATGGTGGATATCCGGTTTATTTCGCCAGTGGAAGTATTATAAATAAGCCCTTTACAGGGAATACAAGTTCGGGCAACCTGATGGAAGGTTTTGCAGTACAGTCGTTCAATGGCTATGCACACAATATCCTGTACCACCAGGATGATATCCCTTTTATTTTTCCAGATAATATTATTTCCTATTCCACCGTGGATACTTTCCAGATCGAAAATGCAACACTTAAATTTCTCCCGGATATTGAACTGGAATTGAGGGGACCCGTTATTGCAAATGGCGGTGTACTTACATCTATCAAAGATGACACCTGGGACGGCCGACAGCAATAACGATGCAGCGGCCACAAGCCCGGCCCCAGGTGACTGGAGGGATTTGGAACTCTACAATACCCATGGTGAATTAAATGGTACCACAATTCGATTTGGTGGTGCAAGCAGTAACCCCGCACTTCATTTTAACAACTCCGATGGCTATGTTGATGTCAAGGTTGATTCGAGTGCTTATGATGGTTTGTATGTGTATAACTCTTCCAATTTCACAATAGAAAACTCTGAATTTACCGGAAATGGACGATATGGGATTCGGACGAACTCAGTGGATACCTTGCAGGTCTCTGACAACCTTTTTCAGGGCAACGGAAGCCATGGTATATTTAATTCATATTCTGCACCTGATATTGACAACAATACCTTTACAAATAACGGTGGCTATCCCGTTTACTTTACCAGTGGAAGTATTATCAACAAAACCTTTTCGGGGAACACCACATCGGGCAACCTGATGGAAGGTTTTGCAGTACAGTCGTTCAATGGCTATGCGCATAATATATTGTACCACCAGGACGATATACCTTTCATTTTCCCGAACAATATTATTTCCTATTCCACTGTTGATACTTTCCAGATTGAAAACGCAACCTTAAAATTCCTGCCGGATGTGGAACTGGAATTAAGAGGGCCAATCATTACTCATGGCGGTGTACTTACATCTATCAAAGATGACACCCGACAGCAATAACGATGCAGCGGCCACAAGCCCGGCCCCAGGTGACTGGAGGGATTTGGAACTCTACAATACCCATGGTGAATTAAATGGTGCCACAATTCGATTTGGTGGTGCAAGCAGTAACCCCGCACTTCACTTTAACAACTCCGATGGCTATGTTGATGTCAAGGTTGATTCGAGTGCTTACGATGGATTGTATGTGTATAACTCTTCCAATTTAACAATAGAAAATTCTGAGTTTACAGGCAATGCCCGATATGGAATTAATACCTATAGTGTGGATACTTTACAAATTTTAAACAGTATAATACAGGGGAACGGAAGCCATGGGGTTTATTTGCAATATTCAAATGCAAAAATGAGAGGCAATACAATTATTAATAATACAGGATATGGAATTGACAATCATTATGTAAGCACTCTTAACCTCGGCAACAATGACGTGAACGACAAAGGTGAAAACACCATTAAAAACAACGACAACGGGAATTATCAATTGTACAATAATACGCCCAATGAAATCAATGCCTATTTCAACGATTGGGGATACAATACCGCCGCCGAAATCGATGCGCATATATATGATGACAATGAAGATGCCTCAAAAGGGGAAGTGCATTTCGATCCCTGGTGGGTTGCCACGGACAAATTTTTAAGTCTGAAAGTTTACCTTGAAGGTCCTTTCAATGGTACGGACATGGATATCGCTTTGAAGGATGGGGGATATGTGCCAATCATGCAGCCTTACAACCCGGCACTTCCATATTACGACAACAGCAACCCGGTTTGGCTTTATACCGGAACCGAGAGCGTGGTCAATATCCCCGACAATGTGGTTGACTGGGTCGTGGTACAATTGCGCGATGCCGATAGCCCGGCAAATGCAAGTTCGGCCACCATTATCGACACCCAGGCCGCCTTCCTGTTGAAGGATGGTTCAGTAGTAGGGTTGGATGGTGTTTCGGCCTTGCAAAGTGTCCCGGCAAGCAATGTCACCAATAATTTATATGTGGTGATTTATCACCGGAACCATTTGGGCATCATGTCAAAAAATGCCCTGGTAGAAAACGGAGGCGTTTTCAGTTACGATTTCACCACCGGTCCCGATAAAGTATATGGAGGGATTAACGGTTATAAGGAAATGCTTGCAGGGAAATGGGGAATGGTAGCCGGTGATGGTGACGGAAGTGGCATTGTTGGGAATACAGATGAGACTTCCGTCTGGAAAATCGACCTCGGTACCTCGGGCTATCTCGGTGGTGATTTTGACCTTAACGGTTTTGGACAAAACACGGATGAAACCAATTATTGGAAAGTTAACCTGAACGCCGGTGGCCAAGTCCCTGGCAAATCAACAGGGGGGGCTTACAAAAGCCAGGTTCCCAGGTAAAAAAATCACGGGGTGGTTCAAAGCCACCCCGTTATTCGATATCTCATTACCAGCAACTCAGATATTCTATTAGTAAAGTAAATTTAAACCATGAAAAAAGCAACAATACTAATTACATTCATCACTTTTTCAATATGTGTAAATGCACAATCAGAAAAAATCAGCGGTAGCTGGTTAATGACCAAAGTGGAAAAGGGTGGTGAACCCCAGGAAATATACAACCCCACCGATTTTGCGGAAGACGGGAACGTAATGATATTCGGGATGCCCTTTGGAACCTGGAAATATCAAAAGAAGGGGAACCTGATCGAAATGAAATCGGAAATGGAAAAAGAGTTCAATGGCGATTGGGCAATCGATAAACTGGACAAAGATGAAATGATACTCTCCAGCGCCGGAACAAAACTCTATTATTTGAGGCTATATCCCGAAAAAATAAAAGAGGCCAACCGGACATCCGGTTTAATCGGTACCTGGAATTATGCAGATGAGGAATACGAAACAAACCTTTTGAAGTTCGAGGCACCCAACACCTTCGTGCTAAAAAGTATTTCGGGCATGGAAACCTCCACAAGCCAAGGCGAGTGGATGTTCGACCCTTCTGACAATAGTTTGCTGATCACCGGCTTTGCGTACAACATCCGGGGCAAAAACAAAATCGTAAAGCTAAATGACAAAGAACTGGAATTCACACATGAAGGGCTAAGTATCAAAGCCACAAAAGAAAACCCCAGTGGCATTAAAATAGAGCGTTTGACATTTGTATATGAAGATTTCCCTGAAGAGTTCGATCCTTATGAAATTATCCCCGCAAAGTGGCAGGATTTAGGGGAATTGGTGTCCTACTTGTCAACTGTTGAATATTTGGAATACAGTTATGGGACATTGATCGAGGATTTTGGTATTTTCAGTTATAAACCGGTTTTGAAAAAGGTGGAGGCCAATAGCGAAAAAAACGAGGTGATGTTTACATTCCTCAGCATATTTCAGGGCGACACCATGCAAAACGGACAAAAATACAAAGACCATCTTTCGGAAAGCTACAACTTCTTTTTCCCCTGGGAAGAGCCCAGTGTGTACAGGTCTCTCGGAACGGAAACCATTACGGTGCCCGCCGGTACTTTTGAATGTACCCTTATCGAAGGCATTGATGGTGAAGACAAAGTGAAGTTTTGGATGATAAACGACAAACCCGGTGTTTACGCCCGTACTATCCGGGAAACCGAAGTCCCCTTTGGGGAATTGGAATATAACCTTATTGAGTTGGAAGGGATAAAATAAAGGAAATGATAGAATTTTTTTATCTGGGAAGGGTTGGTAATTAAAACTACTTTGCAAAAAAAAACAAATGACATTTTTCCTATATTTGTGGCAGTTATCCAAATTCTATTTTTTGGAAAGAATTTTATAATTAGCCATATGAAATTTGAGTTTTCAGAGTTAATCAATGAAGCTGTTAAATTGGAACTAAACATTTCTGAACTATATTTGGTTTTTCATTCAACTTTTCATGAGGATAGTGGTTTTTGGTGGAAATTGGCCATCGAAGAAAAGAACCATGCTTCCCTTCTTAAGAACCTGGAGGATTTTGCAACGCAACTTTCAGCGATGCCTTCTTATTTTGATAAAGTATCGATTGGCGATTTAGAGGGATCGAACAACGACATTGAAAAATTAATCCAACAGTTTGAGGATTCCCCCCCCGGTAGGGAAGAGGCATTCCAACTTGCCTATAAACTGGAATGGTCGGCCGGTGAAAGCCACTTTCAGGATTTTACCGATGATGAATCCGGTTCGCAGATTTCAAGGATATTCAAGCACCTTAACCAAAGTGACAGAGACCATGCCGAGCGCATCAAGGAATATGCAGAAGCACATGGAATGCAGGTTCAGACATCATAGCCCCCACAATCCTTTTGTTTTTTGTCCCCGCTTAAATTCACTGAATAATTTCTTTGGTATAGTAAATCTTCTCCTGATCGCCCATAAAAAAAGCTGTCTCAATTAATTGAGACAGCTTTTTTATTGAAAATAATCGGGGATTACCTATTTGGCAGGTACTGCAGATACATCCCAGAACAATCTTGTTGACTCAACATCACCACCAATGGCATCTGCGGCCTGAAAGTAATTGCTGGCATTCAATGTTTGTTCGTTAACAGGGTAAGTAAACCTTTTTGGTACTTGTCCGTCGTCCGATTCAGGTGCTTCAGGGATATTCATGATAGGATAATCCAACCTTCTCCAGGTGTTATATCCAACCAGGCCCCTTGTGTAGGAGGCTATCCAGGATTGTGTCCCTATTATTTCTTGCCAGTTAGCCTGATCATAGGCAACACCTTCCTGAGCGATAAAGGTATCATAGTCAGCTTCGGTACCGCCCCACTCCATAATCGAGCTTTTAACAGCGCCATTGTAAAGTCCGGTGGCATCACCAACATTAAACCCTCTTGCGGCAGCTTCAGCCAAATAGAACTGACATTCGGTATAACCCAAAAGGATCAAAGGGAATTCAGGGACCTGGATGCTTGCCGCAATATGCGAAAAGTTTGAGAATGAGTTGTTATATCCATAAATCCCACCTGTGTATTCAGGTTGCCCTGGAATGGTATCAAAGAAGAGCGGACGACGTGGGTCGTTCGTAGGGTTCATGATATCGATAATCGTGTTTGTGGGCACAAAGTCATCCCTTCCGCTCAATACGAGGTCTTCGTACAAAGGGTTGGTGTTTGGTGTTGTTTTGGTATAAACAAGCTTGCAATCTTCGGCTGTGGATGCAAAAACATTGGGTGCAACCGCTTCAACGATTGCTTTGGACATGCCTTCATTGTAATCGGCCAATGCGATGCCCAGTTTTAGTTTCAGGGAATAGCCAAACTTTTTCCAAGCGGCCACATCACCTGCATAATAAAGGTCGGCAGACCCAAAGCTTCCCTGGGAATCGTCGAGAGCACCAATGGCATTGTCCACACGGCTCAATAAATCCTGGTAAATGCTAAAAGCATCATCATAAACCGGTGAAATGGTGGTTTCTATGCTCAAAGCTTCGGTATAAGGTATGTTGCCAAAGATATCAACCAATCTTTGATAGGTATAAATATTGAGCAGGTTGATAATCTCAAGTTTGTTTTGCTTTGCAATGCCATCTTCGGGAGTCAGTGCAGCATCTTTAGAGATAATCTTGCCGGCTTCTTTTAAGTCCACCAAAATATCCCGGTAATAAGTACGGAAGGTATTGTCTGGGATAGTCCTGTTAACGATATTATAGTTGGCTTCATCCGTATAGGTGGTTTCTGTCCAGTATTGGGCATATAATTTCCATACGTTGAGGTTCACATTGGTACTTGCTATTTGGTCAGCAAGTGCAACCTGAGCGTTTGTAAACAGGGTTTCTCCCGGAACTTCTACCGGATGCTTTTTATCCGTGTTCATTTCTTCGAAGTTCTTTGTACAGGACACTGTCAACGCTATAAGTACAATAAAAACTAAATATATTTTTTTCATAATGTATAATTTTTTTTAATTAAAACTGCAGATTAACACTAAATCCTATATTGCGGGTCGAGGGCATTACACCTGACTGCCATCCCTGGATATTGCCTGCTCCCTGACTGGCCTCTGGATCGGCATGGGGAAGGTCTTTACTGATAATCCAAAGGTTGGAGCCTACAAGGCTAAAGGAAACACCGTTGAAAATCTTACTGCCTTCCAACATACTTGCCGGTAAACTGTAAGTCAGGACTACTTCCCTTAACTTAATAAAAGTCGCATCATATATGAAAGCTGCATTGGGGTTCTTGTTCCAACCAAATACCCTAAAGTTGTTCCCGGGTACACGGATGTCGTTGGGTGAACCATCTTCTTTCACACCATCCAGGATTAATCCACCACCATTATCGATGGTATTTCTTACAGGATTACCAAGGTCATTGGTGAAAACAGTTTCTTCATAAAGTCCTGTCCCCATTCCATAATACTGGTCAAGTGAGAAAAGACTACCCCCTTGCTGCCAGTCGATCAGGAAGCTGAATGCCCAGTTTTTATAGGCAAAGCGGTTGTTGATACCACTTATCCAGTCGGGATTGACATCTCCAAGGATTTGATCGGATGTTGCTGATTTCAGGTAATAACCATTATCCCCAACTACTTTTTGTCCGTCGATGTAAACAAAGTCGGTCCCCTGGATAGTCCCGTAAGGCTCGCCCGCCCGTGCATTGATGGTAACACCACCTTGTAAACGCGCAAGTTGAAGGTTATCTATACCCTCGGCAAGTGATACGACCAAACTTTGGTTATTTGACCAGTTCAGTGTGACGTCCCACCTGAAATTATCGCTTTTCATGGGAACACCGTTCAACTGGAGTTCGATACCTTTGTTTTGCATTTCACCTGCATTGAAATATTTCGTGGAAAATCCGGTAGCATATGAAACAGCGACCGGCATCAATTGGTCAACGGTATTTGTTTTGTAATAGGCTATGTCAAAACCTAACCTTCTTTGGAAGAATTGCATGGCAACACCCACCTCAAAACTCTTTGACCTTTCCTCTTTCAAGTTCGCATTGTTTTTTGAGTTGGGAAGTGAAAAGAGTGCATTTCCATTGAAGCTTGTAAATTGGTCATACGTATCGGTGAGCCTTGCAAAGGCAGTAGTGTTGCCACCGGATCCCACTTCAGCATAGTTAACCCTCAACTTACCGAACGAAAGCCAGTCTGCATCCATTAATTCCGAAAAGACAAAACTGGTGGAAACAGAAGGATAAAAGAAATAGTTTTTGTCAACAGGTAATGTGGATGAATAGTCTTCCCTGATTGTGGCATCCAAGAACAGCATACTCCTGAATCCGAGGGATACTCCGGCAAATACTCCGTTAACAGCTACTTCTGATAAATTTTCTTCGGGGGCCAACATGGGGTCGATACTGTTTCCGAGTGAATAAAGTTCGGGAACGATCAATCCACCATTGGTTGAAGTATAAACATCGTCAAATGTGGTTTTACGCAGGTTTGTCCCCAAAAGGGCTTTTAAGTTGAAATCTTCCGAAATGTCTTTGTTAAATGTGGCCATTACGTCAACATTGGATTCCATGAATTTCCTGTTGAAACGCGAATAACCTGAAGTTACGTCAAGGCGTCCAACACCAAATTCACCGGCAACGGAACCAATGGCTTTTCTTTCTTCCTGAAGGAAGCTATATTGGTCAATCGAAACCCTGGCCATGATATTGATGTAATCGGTAACTTGCCAATCAACCTTTACATAACCGATTATACGATCCCTTGTATCAGTCTCATAATTTTCAAAACGTTGGAAATAGAAGTTGTCCCAATAAATAGGATCGGGGTTGTTATATGCTTTTCTGTTCCAGGTAGAATTCATCCCTGTTTGGTCATAAAGGGTTTCCTGATCGTTCAAGTCCACGTTCATTTGCCACCATTGGCGGAAACTCGAAAGGATATTGCCACTGTAACCTGTTTCGTTACGCCCTGTGGTGTTTGTACTTATAACATTTGCCGATGCGCTGACGGTAAGGTTGTCGAGTACATCATAAGATCCTGTGAAAAGGAAATTGTTCCTGTTCAGTTCACTGTTTGGCATAATCCCTTTTTGGCGTGTATTTGTATAACTCAAACGGAATGTGGAAATGTCGCTTCCACCGGATACATCAACACTGTTTGACAGGGTCAACGAATTCCTGAAAAACTCGATAGGCCCGTTCTCAGCATTTTTCCATGGGGTTTTTTTGCCAAAATTCGGTGATGTGGGCTCGAAAGCATCGTATTGGTACACCATCAGGTTGGGATCGAATTTTTCACCAAAAGAAGCATCCTCGGTAAAAGGTACCACGAGGTCGTCAACACCATCGCCATCAATATCGATTTCTTCCATACCGGGATGGTCGCCACCACTGTAATAAGGGCCGTAACCGGCACCGTAACTGGTTTGGTATTTTGGGAACGTGCTTTTGTCGATAATACCTACGGTTACGTTTGAACTAATGCCTACTCCAATTCGCTTGCTTCCATCAGCACTTCTGGAACCTTTTTTGGTCGTAATAAGGATTACACCATTTGCGGCACGCGAACCATAAAGGGCCGAAGCTGCGGCACCTTTCAATACGTTGATGGACTCGATGTCGTTAGGGTTGATGTCAGTAGCAGCATTGCCATAGTCAAATCCGCTCCTGCCGCTAGTTTGCCCTGAATTGTTGGCAACTGAGTTGTCAACCGGGATACCATCAATTACAAATAAAGCCTGATTGTTTCCTGTCAATGAGGTAGAACCCCTGATAATAACGTTGGAAGAACCACCAATGTTTGTGTTGTTTTTAATCTGGACACCGGAAATCTTACCTGACATGGAATTGATAAAGTTATCGCTTTTCACGCTGTTAACATCATCCCCACTGATTTCCTGAGTGGCATAACCAAGTGATTTCTTTTCACGTGAAATACCAAGAGCGGTAACAACCACTCCTTCAATGTTCAGGATATCTGGATCCATCGAAACATCAATTGTTGTTTGGCTTCCGATTTCAACCTCTTGTGAGGCCATCCCAATAAAGGTAAAGACCAATACTTTGGCACTCTCGGGAACACTGAGTTTGTAGTTTCCGTCAAGACCGGTCACGGTTCCTAAAGTGGTTGCCTTAACTACCACCTGAACCCCGGGAATCGGTTGGCCGTCGTCAGAACTGATAACAGTACCCGAAATCTCCCTGTTTTGAGCTTGTAATACCTGCATTCCCAAAAAGAGCGTGAATGCAAGAAATAGGGTAAATTTTCTCATAACATAAAATTTTAGTTAGTAAATATTAAAGAAATTTGGTAATATGTTTAATTTAAAACCATTCGATAAATAAAAGAACTACCTGCACTATTTGTAAAAACAGAAATCAAAATTAATCTAAATTATTTGAAATAGCGTTGCAAAATAAAGATAAGTTGTTCATAAATAGTAAAAAACTTTAAGAAAAATTAACAACCCCTTATTAATAACTTAAGCCTGAATGGCGTAAACACTAATAAATCAAAATTTTATGACCTTATTTATACAAGTATCTAATTTGTGTTGAAAGCCGTGGTATCATTGATTTATTTAAAAAAAGACAATTATTTCCTTGTATTTCCGGATATTTCCTCCTTTTCCTTGCCCAATTTACGATAAAAAAGAGTCAGAAACACTAAGAGAAACCCGTATATTATGGAATTAATAAGGGAGCCGGCCCCAATAAGATATGTGCTTACAAGAATCAATAAAACAGAAATGGACAAAATATACAGGCCTTTTTTCTTCATTTGCCATAAGTACCATGTTCCTATAAAAGAAGTTCCATAAAGCAAGAACCCAATGAAACTAAAAAGCAATATCAGGGAATTCCCATAGTCTGTTCGTACAGTATAGTTGTTGATCGCTTCTGTGAGCCAAGAATTGAAAAAAACGCCTGACAGGAAAAGCAATGCCATTACTGCAGAATGAACGAAAAACACCATACACAAAAGGGAAAGCATAAAGGGCTTCTTTATCGTGACATGTTTTTTTTTCTTGTTTTCAGGTTCCGTGGCTTCAGTTTTCATTCCATATATTTTAAATTTGAATAGTATCCCAAAACAAATACGCAACTTACCAAAACACCCAATAAAGGGAGTTTGTGGGATTTGATCATCACAACAGGAAGCACAAGTAAAAATATCTGCGATACTGTATAAAGATGAAATCCTATTTTGCGCATATTCCACATTTGACGCGCACCGGCGAAAGAGATGGAATATAGAACAAAACCAGTCAGGAAAAAGCGTTTTCCCCCACTGAAAATTTCTTTAACTCCCGGATACTGTTTGTCCAATCCCCCTACAATTTCTTTCATCTCATCGAAAAGCAGATAGGACAGCGAATAGGAAAAAACAGCCAATCCACTTCCAATGAATGTTAGGATGCAAAGGATCTTTAACATTTCCGGTCGTTCAAGCGGTTTCTTTTTGTTTTCTTCTGTTGTGGCCAAAATTCAGTGGATAATTAATTCTGTGATTCAAGTTATGGTTATCAGCAGCCAATTTGCTATGTGTGAATATTTCGATTGCAAACTGCCTATTGCCAACCGCCAATTTTTTCGTTAACCCAGGCTTCCCACCTCTTTTTCCACTTCTTCCAGTATCTCCCCTGATTTTACTAGTTCTTTCATCGCATTGTGGTCGCTGTACAATGGTCGGTCAACATCAAGGAAATCCACGTATTTCCGGATTGTTTCTTTGGCTTTGGATACCCCTTTCCCGAACTTGTACTCCCTGAAATCGAGTGCCTGTGCGGCGGCCATCATTTCAATCCCAAGTACGCCATATGCATTGTCGAGGATCTGGAAATTCTTGATTGCAGTATTCATTCCCATTGATACGAAATCTTCCTGATCAGCTGCGGCAGGTATTGATTGTATTGATGCAGGTGCTGACAGGATTTTTTGCTCCACAATTTGCATGTCGGCCGTATATTGGCTGAGCATCAAGCCTGAAAACATTCCGGCCCCTTTGGTGAGGAAGGCAGGCAGGCCAACACTTAATGCAGGGTTGTTCAATCGGTTCATCCTTCTTTCGGAAAGCACGCTTATCATGGTTATGGCAATGCCCGCCATGTCCATGGGCAACGAAACCGGTGTTCCCTGGAAATTGGCCCCCGATAATGCCAGGTCCTCATCGGGGAAAAAGATGGGGTTGTCGCCCACGCCGTTCAATTCAATCTCGACCTGTGAGCGGGCATAGGCCAACGCATCGTGTGCGGCCCCGATAACCTGTGGTGTTGACCTCATTGAATAGGCATCCTGGACTTTATGATCCACCCTTTCTTCTTTCAGGTCGCCGCCGGCAACCATTTTGTTAATGGCTTCCGCACTTCTGATTGCCCCGTTGAACCCCCGTGCTTCGTGCAATTTCTTTGTGTAGGGTTTCATATTGGCCTTCAACGCCTCAAGCGACATGGCCGCACCGATTTCAGCTTGCTTCAGCCAACGGTTTGCATCGTAAATGAACAGGGCGCTCATGGCAGTAAGCACATTGGAGCCATTGATTGTTCCCAACCCGTCCCTTGCCTGTAAGCCAGGGATTTCTATTCCGGCCCTCTCCATTGCTTCCCCTCCTTCCAGAAGTTCTCCTTTATAATAAGCTTTTCCTTCACCCATCAACAGCAAAGCTATTTGTGACATCGGGGCCAGGTCGCCGGAAGCGCCGACAGAACCTTTTTGGCAGACATAAGGCGTTACCCCTTTGTTGAGCATGTTGACAAGGGTTTGGGTAATTTCGGGACGTATGCCCGAATTTCCGTGTGCATGTACATTGATCCTCCCCAGCATTGCCCCCCTTACATATTCCAATGGCATTGCATCACCAATGCCCGCGGCATGGTTATAAATAAGGTATTTTTGGAATTCTTTTACCTGGTCGTCATTTAACACAACTTCGGAAAATTCGCCAATCCCGGTATTTACACCGTACATGGTTTCGTGCGCATCGATTTTTCTTTCGAGCATGGCGCGGCACTTTATAATCCTTTTGAGCGCATCTGCGTCAAGTTCCACTTTTTGGTTATGGCGGGCCACATTTACCACATCTTCAATGCTAAGGCCGGCCCCTTTTATTATATATGTCATTTTGTTTGTTTTAAAAGTTATTGGATTTGGGTGAAAGCTTATTGTCATGAGCTAAAAATAAGAACATAATATCAGAAAAGGAAACAGGGAAAGAGTGCTGTCCGGTTGATACAGATAATGAAATTCAATATCCAGCTCATCACTTTTGTGGATTTTAAAAACGAGGGGTAAAATTATGATTTATTTTTCACAAAACGGGAGCTTTTGTTTTTTTTGGATTTGGGAATCAAATGACAAAAACAGATTAATGCAAAATCTTAAACAATAACTCTTTCAGCAATTCCCCTTGTGTGGCCGAAACGCTGTTGACGCCTTTGGATTTCAGGTCATATTCCCTTAAATAGGAAATGATCCTTGTAAGTTTCTGGAAGGAATAGTTTCCCGCAGCAGTTTGATAATCTTTCATGAAAAATGGGTTCACGCCAAGTTCCGCAGCGGCATTTCTGTTCGATTTGTCTTTTAATTGTTGGTAAACCAGGAGCTTGCCAAAATACATATAAAGCAAAACGATGGTTTTTACAAGCGGGTTCTCCTTTGGGTTGGCCGCAAAGTGCCGGGCAATCTGATTGGCTTTTAAAATATTTCTTGTCCCGATGGCATTTTGCAGTTCGAAAATATTGAAGTCCTTGCTGATGCCGATATTTCTTTCGACCAGCACATCATCTATTTGTGAATTTTCGGGAACATTGATGGTGAGTTTGTTCAGTTCGTTAACGATTTTACTTAAATCGCTTCCCAAAAATTCGGTCAGCATTACCGATGCTTTTGGGGTAATGCCATAGCCTTTCTTTTTCAGGTGGTTTGAAATCCATGCAGGGATTTGGTTGTCATAGATTTTTTTTGACTCGAACAGTATCCCCTTTTTTTTGATTTTTTTAGAAAGGGGTTTCCTCCCATCAATTTTTTTGTACTTATAATTGATGACCAAAATAGTTGAATCCAGGGGGTTTTCGATATAGGTATCCAGTTCTTCGATTTTCTCCACATACTGGGCTTCCTTTATGATAACGACCTGATAGTTTGCCATCATCGGAAAACGCTTGGCATTGCTGACTATCTCCTGCACATTGGTATCACGGCCATAAATAATTGTTTGGTTGAATTCCTTTTCAATATCGGTCAGGACATTTTTTTCGATAAAATCGGAAACTTCATCAATATAATAGGCCTCGTCCCCATGCAAGAAATAGATGGGCCGGTATATCTTGTTCCTTAAATCACCGATTATCTGATCAAATGTCATAACGAAAGCAATATATTTCCAATAATTAATAAAGCGATATGTTTCGGGCAATTATTAAGCCCAATATGTTATGCGTTAAAAGTTAACTGCTATTGTCTCTTCCTCTCTGTTCAGATGGGTGAATTGCCAGCAAAGATGAAAGCTTTGTTTTATTTTAGAACGCATAAACTTTTAAGAAATAACCAATTTATCCCTACGGTACATTATAAGCTTATGACCAGGTATATTTTGGTTGCTTTTGCAACTCAAGTATCTATGAATCAAAAAGGAGGTGTTTTACCGTAAGGCCGTTATTAATCAACTGGTTCAATGAATCAACCCCGATCCTTAAATGATCCTCAACGTATTTATCGGTCACTTTTTTGTCGCTTTTTTCCGTTTTCACCCCGGAATAAATCATGGGTTGGTCCGATACCAATAGCAATGCGCCAGTTGGGATTTCATTGGCAAATCCTACCGTGAACAAAGTTGCCGTTTCCAGGTCGATGGCCATGCTCCTTGTTTTTCTAAGGTAACGCTTGAATTTTTTGTCGTATTCCCAAACCCGGCGGTTCGTGGTGTAAACCGTCCCTGTCCAGTAATCCCGACCGTGGTCGCGGATGGTGGTGGAAATGGCTTTCTGCAAACTAAATGCGGGCAGGGCCGGGACTTCCGAAGGGAAATAGTCGTTGGATGTTCCCTCGCCACGGATTGCGGCAATTGGCAGAATTAAATCACCCAGTTCGTTTTTCTTTTTCAAACCGCCACATTTCCCAAGGAACAAACAGGCTTTGGGATGGATAGCACTTAAAAGGTCCATGATGGTGGCCGCATTGGCACTGCCCATATTGAAATTTATCATCGTTATGTCACCAGAAGTGGCGCAAGGCATCGCCCTGTCTTTTCCACGGACTTCAACACCTTGCACGTGGGCAAACATTTCGAGGTAGCCATGAAAGTTTGTCAATAATATATATCTCCCGAAATCCTTCATTTCTGTTCCTGTATATCGGGGCAACCAGTTTTCGACAATTTCTTTTTTCGTTTTCATAAGCATGTAAAAATATTTCTGCAAAAGTAGTTGTTTTGATCGAAGCTAAAAATAGGGCGTACTACAAATTGAACATAATTCAATAATTTCCCTTTTCCCGAAATTCCTACCTGACCGCCGGATAAACCTTTGGCAGGCGTAAGGGAGCCGAAAAAAGAGAAATTTTTGAAAATACCTTTCAGGGGACTTAGGGGCAAAAAAGTGCAATTTGTCGTACACCCGCAAAAAAATTGTTAAATTCGCTGTGGATTTTAAAAACAAAGTTGAATGTTTAATCAAATATAACAATCATGAAAAAATTTGCTGTAATCTTATCAGGCTGTGGCGTTTTTGATGGGGCCGAAATCCACGAAGCCACGCTTACCATGTTGGCCATTATGAAACAGGGTGCCGAATATGAAATTTTTGCCCCTGACATTCGCCAGCACCATGTGATAAACCACATAACGGGTGAAGAAATGAAAGAGACCCGCAATGTCCTTATCGAATCGGCCAGGATTGCCCGCGGCAATATCAAGGATTTAAAGGATTATAATGCCGATGATTTTGATGCATTGATTTTCCCGGGAGGCTTTGGCGCTGCCAAAAACCTTTGCGATTTTGCCTTTAAAGGGGTCGGTTGTAATGTGAATGCCGATGTGGTTTATGCTGTAAGGCAAACATCCGATCGGAAGAAACCCATTGGTGCCTTGTGTATTTCACCTGTTATCATGGCGAAAATATTTGGTGATATCGAACTCACTATCGGACAGGATACCGAAACGGCCAAGGCTGTGGAAAAAATGGGCGCTACCCATAAACTGACGAACCACGGGGATGTGATTGTTGACGAAAAAAACAATGTTTTTACCACACCGTGTTACATGCTGGACGCAAATATCCTGGAAATTGCCAGGGGGGCTTCCAATATCGTAAAGGCAATGTTGGAAGGGATGTAAGGTTTGAACCCCTTACTATTATTGAAATGTTGTCAGTATTGGAAATAGTTAATGGTTTTGGAAGTTGCTTATTGAAAAAAGTTAAGGGTTAAAAGTTTGTCCAGTGAGGAAATTATACTGATGCTGAACAGAAATACAAATTTACAGGTCCGCATAACATTAATACTACAATTGTTTTTCGTTTACATTGCAATTATCGCATAACTTTTAACACCTATACATTAATTTCTTAGGTTTTCTGGGATCTGTTTCAATTACCAAAGTTCATTGACAACTTTAAAATAATTTTTATTCCGAAAAATAATTCCATAAAGGATCATCCGGTGGATTGGCTTCCAGTTGGATGGGTTCTTTTTTTACGGGATGGATAAATTCAATCTTTCGGGCATGAAGGTGAATGGAAGCATCCTTGTTGGTGCGCTGGGCGCCATATTTCACATCTCCCCTGACAGGACAGCCCATATGGGCAAGTTGCACCCTTATTTGATGGTGCCTGCCGGTCAGTAATTCAACCTCCAACAAATGGTATTTATCACTTCCTTTGATATGTGTATAAATCAACTCGGCCCTTTTTGCCCCTTTTTTGTTTTCTTTGGTAATAAATGATTTATTCTTTACAGAATCCCTGACGAGGTAATCGATCAGGTGTTCCGATTCTTCCCGGGGTAGGTTTGCAGTAACCGCCCAATAGGTTTTCTTGATTTGTTTTTCCCGGAGCATCTCGTTCAGGCGGGTCAGGGCCTTACTGGTTCGGGCAAATATCACTATTCCACTTACGGGCCTATCCAAACGATGGACGACCCCGAGAAAAACATCGCCAGGCTTATTGTATTTCTCTTTGATGTATTGCTTCACCCTTTCGCTCAAAGGCTCATCGCCCGATTTATCGCCCTGAACAATTTCCGAGGGGCGTTTGTTCACGATGATGATGTGGTTGTCTTCGTATAAAATTTGGGGATGCATGTTTTTTTGTTTTCTGGTAAGGATGTCTTTTCTGTCCCTGTTGCTTTCTTGATGTTCCGGTTCTGACGCTTCCAGGTCATTCCAATACTGACGCTTCCAGGTTGTGCCAATGCTGGAAGGTCTTCCAACATTTCTAATATTGTTCCCGCTCGTTTGGGAAATCACTCGATTTCACATCATCGATATAGGTATTTACCGAGCCTTTTATCTCCTCGCTCAAATTGTGGTAACGCCGTAAGAAGCGGGGTGAAAATTTCATGGTGATGCCCAACATATCGTGCAATACAAGCACCTGTCCGTCAACGCCGTTCCCTGCACCGATTCCAATGGTGGGGATTTTTATCTCTTTTGTTACTTGTGTGCCCAGTTTGGCGGGGATTTTTTCCAGGACCAGCCCAAAACAACCGGCCTGTTCCAGCAATCGCGCATCCTTGACCAGTTTTTCGGCTTCCGCATTTTCAGTTGCCCTTACCACATAAGTCCCGAATTTATGGATTGATTGTGGCGTAAGCCCCAAATGCCCCATTACAGGGATTCCTGCGGAAAGTATCCTTTTCACCGATCCGATAACCTCTTCGCCACCTTCTATTTTAATGGCATTGGCCCCTGACTCTTTCATAATCCGAATAGCGGAATGAAGTGCCTCAATGGAATTACCCTGATAGGTTCCAAAGGGAAGGTCAACCACCACGAGTGCCCGTTTTACGGCGCGCATAACCGAAGAAGCATGATAGATCATTTCGTCGAGGGTAATGGGCAAAGTAGTGGTATGGCCGGCCATCACGTTGGAAGCCGAGTCGCCCACAAGGACCATATCGATACCTGCACCATCCAGGATTTTTGCCATGGAATAATCATAAGCGGTAAGCATGGCAATTTTTTCACCCTTCAACTTCATTTCCTGAAGCACATGGGTCGTTATCTTGGTGTAATACTGTCTGGAGTCTCCTTTGTTTTGCATGATGTTTTTTTTGCAATATTACAAAACTATACGGATGGAAATCTGTTTTGCAATAATTTATTAGTGAAATCCCGAACATTCGGGATCATCAGCATTATACCCACCTGAACTTTTGCATTTCCGTTTATGCCAATATATACAAAACAGGGTTTACTTACAAAGATTTGATTCTGATTCGTGCGTCTTCTGTTAATCAATTAACAATAATTTTGTTTGGTATTTGAATTAAAATGTATTTTTGCGTTTTGATACTAAACATTCTGGATATGAATCAGGAAAAAACAAAAAAGAAACTTTTTAAGGAGTTTCCCCCCGTTACGACAGAGGAGTGGGAAAAAGTTATTGAGCGTGATTTGAAAGGTGCGGGTTACGAGCGGAAATTGGTTTGGAAAACGATAGATGGTTTTAGGGCAAAGCCCTATTATCGGAAAGGAGACCTGAAATCATTGCCCTATGTTTCAATTTTGCCCGGCGAGTTTCCATTTGTGAGGAGCAATAAGAAAAATGCCAACGATTGGTTTGTCAGGCAGGATATTTTTGTGGGGGATGTTAAGGAAGCCAATAAAAAGGCACTTGAAATCCTGATGAAGGGGGTTACTTCACTTGGTTTTGTTTTCGATGAAAAATTCGAACCTTCCGTAAAACTCATAGAAGATTTAACGGAGAATATTTTTGCCGATGCCGTCGAACTGAATTTTGAATTCCAAAAGAATGCCCATAAAGTTGTTGGGGTCGTGGATGAATTGGCTAAAAAGTACAATCGTGACCTCGATAAAATATATGGTTCTGTTGATATTGACCCGCTTGGGGAGCTTGTTCAAAATGGCGAATTCCTGTATCCACCTAATTCTGTTTTCGACTTAATAAAAGTAATGATCGAAGAGGCGAAACACCTTCCTCATTTTAAAGTGTTAACGGTCAATGGGAAGTATTTTCACAATTCGGGTTCATCCATTGTTGAGGAATTGGCTTTCAGCCTGGCACAAGGGGCAAACTATCTGACCCAATTAACAGAACGTGGCTTATCCGTTGATAAAATAGCACCGCGGATAAAATTTCAATTTGCCACTGGGTCCAATTATTTTATGGAGATAGCAAAGCTCCGGGCGGCAAGATGGCTATGGGCACATATTGTGAAAGCATATGGGCCGAGCGGCAATTCAATCGCTGCAATGAATATCCATTGCACTACTTCCGACTGGAACAAAACCATTTACGATCCTTTTGTGAACATGCTACGGACCACGACTGAATCCATGTCCTCCATTCTTGGTGGGACTGATTCCCTAACCGTAAAAGCTTACAATTCCGTTTTTGAAAAGGAAGATGCGTTTTCGGAACGGATTGCCCGTAACCAGCAATTGGTTTTAAAAGAGGAATCTTATTTGGATAAAGTGATTGATCCTGCTGCAGGTTCTTACTATATCGAAAACCTGACAAATTTAATTGCGGAAGAAGTATGGAAACGTTTCATTGAAGTACAGGAAAAGGGTGGGTTCACCGAGGCTGTCCTTTCTGGGTTTATCCAGGAGAAAGTGAATGAAACGGCAAAGGCAAGGGATATGGCCATTGCCATGAAAAAGGAAATCCTTTTGGGGACAAACCAATATGCAAATCCTACTGAATTTATTGACAAAGAAATGGGCGAACAACTGTTCGACAATGGAAAACCATCAAGTTCAAAAGGATTAAAACCTTACCGTGGAGCCATGGCTTTCGAGTCATTACGTTATCAAACGGATAAATTTGCGAAGGTTAAGCCAAGGCCAAAAGTATTTATGATGACTATGGGCCATCCGGCAATGCGCAAAGCAAGGGCACAGTTTGCAGCAAACTTTTTTGGCTGTGCCGGATATGAAATCATCAATAACAATGGATTTGGAAGTGTTGAAGATGCGATCAAAGCTTTTGAAAAAGCCAAGGCCGATATTGCTGTGATTTGCAGTTCCGATGAAGAATACAAACAACTTGCACCGGAATTTCAGAAAAGATTAAATAACAAAGCAATACTGGTTATAGCTGGTTTTCCAAAAGAGATTATCGAAGATTTGAAAGCACAGGGAATCAAACATTTTATCCATGTAAAATCGAATGTCCTTGAAACTTTAAAGAAATTTCAGGGGATTTTAGGATTAAAAAACAAGTTAAAAACTTGAAAACGTCTAAATGCTTGAAGTTTAAAACTTCAAGCGGCATAAAAAATGAAACAAAACACAAACAATATGAAACCGAATTTTCATAATATCGACATCAAAGCGGTGGTAAAAAGCCCTGCAAATGTTCATTTTGATCCGGATACAAAAAAATGGATGACTGCCGAGCAGATAGAAGTAAAGCCTGTTTATAACAAAGAGGACTTACTGGATATGGAGCATCTTGATTTTGCGGCCGGGCTTCCCCCTTATTTGCGCGGGCCCTATTCAACGATGTACGTCATGCGCCCCTGGACGATCAGGCAATATGCCGGGTTTTCGACTGCGGAAGAGTCCAATGCGTTTTACCGCCGCAACCTTGCTGCCGGACAAAAAGGGCTTTCCATTGCCTTCGACCTTGCAACACACCGCGGTTATGATTCTGACCATCCCCGAGTAGTAGGGGATGTGGGAAAAGCCGGTGTTGCTGTCGATTCCATTTTGGATATGAACATCCTGTTCGACCAGATCCCATTGGATAAAATGTCTGTTTCGATGACCATGAACGGGGCTGTCCTTCCGGTGCTCGCTTTTTATATTGTGGCAGCTTTGGAACAAGGTGTGGAATATGATCAAATGACCGGGACTATCCAAAACGATATCCTGAAAGAATTTATGGTGCGCAACACTTATATCTATCCACCTCTTCCGTCCATGCGCATCATTGCGGATATTTTTGAGTTTACCTCCCAAAAAATGCCGAAGTTCAATTCCATCAGTATTAGTGGTTACCATATGCAGGAAGCGGGTGCAACGGCCGATATTGAACTGGCCTACACACTTGCCGATGGATTGGAATATTTGCGGGCCGGGGTAAATGCCGGAATGGACATTGATTCCTTTGCCCCCCGGCTTTCCTTTTTCTGGGGGATAGGGATGAACCACTTTATGGAGATTGCCAAGATGCGGGCCGCCCGTATGCTTTGGGCAAAAATCGTTAAAAAATTCAATCCCAAAAACCCAAAATCGCTTGCATTGAGGACCCATTGCCAAACATCCGGCTGGAGTCTCACGGAGCAAGACCCGTTCAACAATGTTGCCAGGACTTGCGTTGAGGCCATGGGTGCTGTTTTGGGCCATACACAATCATTGCATACAAATGCTTTGGATGAAGCCATTGCGCTCCCCACCGATTTTTCGGCAAGGATCGCAAGGAACACGCAAATTTACATTCAGGAAGAGACACAGGTATGCCGTTCGGTCGATCCGTGGGCAGGTTCCTATTATGTGGAATCCCTGACCCATGAAATCGCCCATAAAGCCTGGGAACTCATCGAAGAGATTGAGGAATTGGGTGGAATGGCAAAGGCCATCGAAACGGGTATCCCAAAGATGCGTATCGAAGAAGCTGCGGCCCGAAAACAGGCACGTATCGATTCGCACAAAGAAACAATTGTGGGGGTGAACAAATACCGACTTGACAAGGAAGACCCGATCGAAACCCTCGAAGTGGACAACACCGCCGTTCGTGAAGCACAATTGATTCGCCTCGCAAAGCTTAAAAAAGAGCGCAACAACGAAGATGTGCGGGAAGCACTTTTGAGAATTGAAAAAGCCTGTGAAACAGGAAAAGGAAATCTTTTGGAACTGGCCGTGGACGCTGCACAAAAAAGGGCGAGCCTCGGGGAAATATCGGATGCCATGGAAAAAGAGTTTGGAAGGTACAAAGCAACAATAAAAGCGATTTCGGGAGTTTATTCAGCCGAAAGCAAAGACGATAAAAGTTTTATAAAAGCTTGTGAACTGGCCGATCGTTTTTCCGAATTGGAAGGGCGCCGGCCCCGGATCATGGTTGCCAAGATGGGACAGGATGGGCACGACCGGGGGGCAAAGGTTGTTTCCACCGGATTTGCCGACATTGGTTTCGATGTGGATATCGGGCCACTTTTCCAAACCCCTGAGGAAGCTGCCATGCAGGCTGTTGAGAACGATGTGCATATCCTTGGTGTCTCCAGCCTGGCCGCAGGACATAAGACCCTTGTCCCACAGGTGATCGCCGAACTGGCCATACTGGGCAGGAAAGATATTATGGTAATTGTGGGCGGTGTTATCCCTCCCCAGGATTATGACTTCCTTTATAAAGCCGGAGTACTTGCCATTTTTGGCCCTGGTTCCGTAATTTCAGATGCCGGGATAAAGTTATTGGAAATTTTGATTGAGTCGAGGGAGTAAGCTAGTGCAGCAATTCACAAATACATCATGGTATTTACACACGGTTTTTCCCTTATACTTCGTTGAATATTTGAACCATAGCTACGGCTATGCTTAAAATTTTCGCCTTGTCTAAAGAAAAAACCAAGGTGAAAATAAACAGACATATTTATAAATTGATGCAATAGTTTGCTGATTTTAACAGGTCTTCCTTGATTTCTATCCATTTGAGGGATTTGCTCTCATTGTTAAGATGTTTTTCTTTCCTTTCCGCAAGGATTTGAACTTGTTCTTCTGATAAGGAATATTCCCTTGTTTCATTTTTATCCTTGATTTTTATAAAATCAATAAATGCCTGGGCTTTATTGTTTTTCGCTTCTTGATTAAGCATAAGCTGAGTCATAGTAACTTATTAATTGTTATTTTAAACGGCAACTTTACAAATATTCAAAAACCTGATATTATAATATGCCAGGTCGTAAACTCATATTTAGAACAAATATATATTAGCAAAAAGCCTTGTTTGTTCAAAAGAAGCATTTACATTTGTGCCGTTATTTGATTAACAATGGTCGATATGCTAAAAAGGATTATCCATAGTGTAACTGTTTTGTTCTCGGTACTTGCCATTACATGGATCATCGTGGGCTCCACCGTTGAATTCCACCAACGCTATGTTTATCACAACCATATCGATATCGTGGGCGCCCATTTTCTCAAACTAAAGGAGAAAGAGCATGAAAAGTATTTTAAGGTTTCGGTAACGGATTTGGGTTTTCAAATGGGCCCGGGATTATTCGATGCAACTTTAAACGATAATTCCGAAATCGCAAATCTGAACCTTAGCGAAAAAAATACATTTTCCCGCTATTTATACGACCTTATTACACCGGAATATATCATCCATCTGAGCCTACGGGGCCCTCCTGTGGCTTAAGCTTATTTCACTTCTTATTTTAAATTAGATTTTGTGCACATGGAATTCAGGTGTCAATAATCTATATTATCAATTTACCAATAAATTATTAAACTGGTTTATGATGAATTTCCAATTGGAGCATTTCGTACTTATCGCAATTGTGAAGAATTGACAGGATGGGCTTGTGTGATAGCATTCTGAAGCAATCTCTTTGCTATGAAAGGGATGGACGGGGCTCGTATCAAACAGCCATAACCGCTATCAGATTGCTTCAATACCCCAACAAACGATGCCCGCCCAACAGTATTTCGCAATGACGGTGATGGGTTATGGCCTGAAATGGCGTAACGGGAAATTTATCATCCACTTAAAAAAATACAACAATGAAAAAAATATATTTTATCGTATTAATAATAGTTTTGGGATTAAATTCCCTTTTTGCCCTTGGCAACACCGCAATGGAGAACGACTCCGTATCCCTTGGTGCGGGCTATGCCAATGATGTTTACTATAGCTTTGAAAGTGGCGAAATCCTCAGTGTTGAAAGACAAAACTGGGATATCGCCTTTTACACATCCCCCTGGTCGGCGGGAATAATCACCAACGGAGGAAATGGAACTGAGTTATATCTTTATCCCTTTTCCGACACCTCCGCATGGAATTCAATTGATACAACCGGGCTTTCAACATGGCCTGTCCTCTTTAATTCCACTGATGATTGGGAAAACGGTGCATTTAACCGACATGCCACAGGTCATCCCGATTATGGTTGGGGCGTTTACAATTCGATTACCCATGACGTGGTTGGCGATTCCCTTTATCTTTTGAAATTATCTGATGGAAACCTGAAAAAACTATGGATCCAAAAGAAAGTCTCCATGCAAAATACCTGGTATTTCAAGTATGCCGACCTGGACGGGGGAAATGAAGTTTCCGAGGTGCTTTCGTTCAACGATTACACGGATAAGAATTTCGTTTACTACTCCATTCAAACCGGGGAATCCCTTGACCGTGAACCTGCCTCAGTTACATGGGACATTCTGTTCACAAAATACATGGGTATCAACAATGACCAGCCCTATCCGGTTACCGGCGTCTTGAACAATGTGGATGTGCCGGCCAACAAATTCATGGAAGTGGGCCCCGATTTCGAAGATTGGTTGGCCGCGCCCATGGACTCCACGAAATCCTCCATTGGCTATGATTGGAAATATTTTGATATGACCCAGTTTACCTATATCATGGAAGATTCACTAACTTATTTTGTAAGGAACAAAGACAAGAACGTTTATAAACTCGTTTTCTCGGCATTTGATTACACAATTGGAAAAGTGGTTTTTGAGAAATCAATGGTTTACACTTCGGCAATAAGCGAATCGAAACCGGAAACTTTGTTTTCAGTTTACCCAAACCCTGCAAGCGATTTCATCAACATCGGCTTTATGGAAAAAAGTGGCTGGGAGGGAATATCAATTGCTGACATTAATGGAAAAACCATTTATCAAGCGAAGGTTTCCGGTAAGAATATTAAAATCCCAATATCAAAATACCCGGCCGGGATCTATTTTGTTTCGCTAAAATCGGCAAACAGCTTTCAGGTGAGGAAACTGATAATACGGTGATGTTTGTCCCTCGAAATAAATTTCTCATTGTTGCGATAGCCATGCTGGCCAATACATTTGTGATTGGCCAGCAAGCTATGCTTCACGTGCTTGACCAAAAGACAGGTGAACCCATTGCCTTTGCACATGTCTGTTTTGAGTCGGTAATGACCGGGGAGCAATCGCACGACCTGACCAATGAATCTGGGCAGGTGCAAAATTCGTGCACCGAAAAATGCGTTGTCGCCATTTCGTATGTAGGATATGAAACATTATATGACACGGTTTCTGCAAACGATGCCGGTGTTTTGTACCTGAAACCAACGATCCTGAATATTGATGAGGTGGTCGTAACTGCACAATATACCCCTTTAAAAGCTGATAAGTCAATTTATAAAGTAAAAGTAATCGGTGCAAAACAGATCGAACAAAAAGGGGCAAACAACCTTTCGGAACTCTTTCAGGATGATTTGGGGATTAGGGTTTCACAGGACGGGGCTTTGGGCTCCAGTATGAGCATCCGCGGGCTGAGTGGTGAGCATGTGAAGTTCCTGATAGATGGCGTTCCGGTGATTGGCCGCATGAACGGCAATATCGACCTGGCACAAATGAACCTGACCAATGTGGATCATATCGAAATCATCGAAGGGCCCATGTCGGTCGTGTATGGGAGCAATGCACTTGCCGGGGTCGTTAATATCATCACGAAAGAAAACAAGAATTCCCGGTTTCAGGCCGATGCCGAAACCTACTTTGAATCGGTGGGCGTGACCAACTTATTCGGTTCGGCTTCATTTAAGAAGGGGAACAATATATTCTCTTTATCTGCAGGAAGGAATTTCTTCAATGGATATTCAGAATCCGATAGCACAAGGGCACTTCAATGGAAACCAAAGCGGCAGATGAACCTCGATGGATATTATATCTACGACCGCTCCCAATACAAAATCAAGTTTTCGTCACAATATTTCAACGAAAAACTTTGGGACAAAGGGGAGGTGATCGAACCGCATTTTGCCCTCGACAACTATTTTTACACCAATAGGTTCACCAATAAACTGGAATACAAGAACCGAATTGGGAAACACCGTTACTTTGAAGTTGTAGGGGCGTATTCAATGTATGACCGGATCAAAAACACCTATTGGAAGAATTTGGCCACACTTGATGAAAACCTTACTGACAATGATGGCGATAATGATACGACCAGGTTTTCCACCATCACCACAAGGGCCGTTATGAGCAAGAGCACGGACGAAAGCAAACTGAATTATCAGTTTGGGCTCGACATAAGTATCGAAGATGGATCGGGAAAAAGGATTACAGGGGGCGAACAAAAAATCGGGGACTATGCCACATTCCTTAGTTTGAAATACGGGCCGTTTCCCTCATTGACAATACAGCCGGGCATCAGGGCGATTTACAATACAAATTACAAAGCCCCTTTGGTCTATTCGCTTAACCTAAAATGGACCCCCTTTGAATTCACACATTTCAGGGCTTCCTATTCACGGGGGTTCCGGGCTCCGTCGCTCAAGGAACTGTATCTGTTTTTTGTTGACATCAACCACAATATCAAGGGGAATGAAAATTTGAAGGCCGAAGATTCCCATAATGTAAACCTGTCATTTGGTTTTAACAAAGAAAAAAACAGCAGGGTGCTTGGGGCCGATATTGACTTTTTCTACAACAAAATAAACAACATCATTACCCTGGCGCAGGTTGACAATAGTTTATATACGTATATCAATATTGACAATTACGTTTCCAAAGGGTTTCAACTAAGTGCAAATTACCAGGTTTATCCCTGGTTGAAATTGAAGGCAGGCCTGGCAGAAACGGGGAGGAAGAATGTTATTGAGATACTGGAACCCGTTGACACGAAAAACTTTTTCTTTAGCACCGATGTAAATGGAAGTGTGACCTACAGTTTGATAAAGTACAATGTGGATATTTCCGTTTTCTATAAATATACCGGGAAAATGCCGCAGTATTTCGTGGATGGAAACGGCAGCTTGGTCGAAGGTTATGTCCGGGATTATCACACCATGGATATTTCGGTCGTCAAGAATTTTTTCAACAGGAAATTGCAAACTTCCATTGGGGTGAAAAACCTGTTTGACAATAAAAGTATCCCGTCCGTGGGTACAGGTGGAGGGGCACATTCCGGTGGGAACAGTTCATTGATAGGATGGGGAAGGAGTTATTTTGTCAAGATTTCATATTCGTTTCGGAAGTATTAATTGTATGCATTCAGAAAGAAATGATAAAAACACTTCAAAGCAGAAAGACACAAAACCCCGCTAAAAACATTTTATAAACCTACAATGAAAATTAGGATAAATTTGAACATAAGCTGTTTGTCCGTAATGTCGCACCTACGGTGCTTTGAGCATGGTTTGGCATTTGTTTTGCCATTAATTCCGAACCTCTGGTTCTTGTGTTTTTCCCGGCACCAGCGGTGCGAAATTATGGTAGAAAGTTTAATCATCGAATAACAAAGCGCTGTAGGTGCGACAATATGAACCTTGTTTCTCATTAAAGCTATTAATTATGACAAGAAATACGATCTATTTATTTATGACCCTCATTGCCCTTTCTTCCTGTTTTAAAGAGGATGACCCTCTACCGGTATCTCCCTTAAAGGAGACCACGGTGGAATTGAACCAGTACTACCAGTTCCAGGCATATTTTGATTTGGGGAAAGGGGAAACGGTGGCAAGTAACGACCGCAATATCTGGGACCTTGGGTTTGAATGCAAGGACAGTTCCTGGCACATTACCCTCAACAGCTCTGCTTTTATGTTGGCGGCAAATACAGGTCAAACCGATTTTGAATCCGTTACCGACACAACCGGCCTGGATTGGAAATATGACAAATCGGACGGCAACCCCGATTCCACGGCCATCGGTAATTGGTTTTTGCTTACGGGCAATGACACGGTTTACAAAAACAATGTTTACGTAATTAA
Organism: Chlorobiota bacterium; assembly: GCA_013151015.1. Taxonomy (GTDB): domain Bacteria; phylum Bacteroidota; class Bacteroidia; order Bacteroidales; family JAADJA01; genus JAADJA01. The sequence goes on along the minus strand of JAADJA010000195.1, from coordinate 6,563 downwards.
TCTGGGGATGACACACCTTGGTGTTCCAAGGGGATTGAAAAAAATTGTTTTTACGAAAGTGGACAAAAAGCAATATGCCTTGAAATATGCCGACTTAAACGGGGAAAATTACCAGGAATTTATCATCGAAAAAAAACCTGGACTAAATTACACCGGTTTTTCATTTGAGGGCCTGGGAAGCCAATTGACCGTTGAGCCTCCATCCAATACCTGGGATTTGTTGTTCACACAATACACCACACTAATCTTTACCGATGAGGGCGAACCTTATCCTTATCTATTAAATGGTGTGCTTTTAAATTATGGCAAAGTCGAGGTTGTACTTGACAGCCTTGTCCCCTTTGGGGAAATTGATTTGCATTATGCGCAAAAGCAGGAATTCTCTGTTAACAAAGATGCAATTGGTTACGAATGGAAATACCTCGAAGGAGACCCGACCATTGGCGGCTCCTATTACTATAAAGTCAACCCCAATGAAGAACATCCCAACTGGACTTACATTATCAAAAACAGGAACGGGGTTTATTTTAAGCTGATGTTCACCCGTTTTTACAATGATTTTGGGGATAAAGGTTATCCCACATTTGCTTTTCAGGTGCTTTAGGCCCTTAATTTGAAACTTTTACCAGCATATTATTTAGTAATAAATTTCCTATTGTATATTCCGGGTTAAACCAACCTGTACGTCCACCTGATAAAGCAATGCCTGGGTTCAGGGCGTTTATCCCAAAACAAGACCTGCAAAGGATGACAATGGAAACGGTAACCTAAGCCATCATGGTTTTACTCCTTCACCACCTTCCACGTACTTGTTTCCTTGCCAAGCCTTATTTTTAAAATGTAGGTGCCGGGCGGCAGTTTTGACATGTCCACTTTTGTTTTGTCTTTTACCTTCTCTTTTTTGACAACGCTTTTGCCCGAAAGGGAAAATACCTCAAGGGTGGCGGACTGCCCTTGCCGCTGGTTTGTGATTTCAATGCTCAATTCCCCTTTCACCGGGTTGGGGAAAATAATTATTTCACTTTCGCCAAGGGTTTCGGCAAAGGCTTCCCCGGCTTCGGTGCTTTTGCCGGTGGACTTATTATCAGGGTTGTCTTTTTTAAGTTCAATAATATGCCGTTCGGTACGGTTGCCCGTGGCATCATAAGTAAACTCTATTGCCTGATCTTGTGCAAAAAGTGCAAGGGTGAAAATCAGGGCTGTGGTTGTTGTGATGAGGTTTTTCATTTTTTCGTTTTATCTTATTAGTTTTCCATGTTTGTAATTATTGGATTGTACCCGTCTGCCACAGGCAAGAATCCCAGTATTTGTACACCCATGAAGTTGCAAACTTCAAGGGGCTAGAGTAGTTTTACTTCAGACTTGCACCAGTTGGGGGTTAAGAGGTTTTTCATGATTGTGTTTTTAATTTGTTTATTATAAATTTCGGATTGTACATGCCTGCTGCAGGCAGGAACCCTTTGTTTATTTGGTTCGGGATCGCAAATCCCGAACAGCGGGGTTTACCACACTTGCTTCAGTTGAATTCATCTTGGATTAGGTTTATCTTTTTTAAAATATGGGGGCAATATTTTATCTCTTAACCAAAATTGAAAAAACGATTTTCTCTCATACGCCAACTTAATATTCACCGTATTTTTGCTAAAAATTAAATTTCCAGCGTAATAAACAATATTGTTTCTTTTGGTTTTATTTATGGATTTTAAATAATCTTGATAATTGTTGGACCCATATGAAAGGTAGCAGTCAAAACCATTCTTGTAATTAGGACCACCTAACCGCCTGTGTAACATTTCGGTATTAAATTTAAGACGACAAATAACAGGGGTGTCGCTTACAACTAAAATCTTTTTTGTTTGAGGTAAACAATTGATTTGTTTTTTTTCAATCTCAGGATATGTATGTACATAACTAATAGACCACCATCGTGGTGAGATTGTATCAGTATAAAGTTGAAAAAAATTATCTTCAACTTTTGAACTATAATGCATTCTATCTGCTTCATTATGAAATAAAATAATAGTATCGGAATTATTTGTTTCATTAAATGTAATCTTAACATCTAAAACAACAATTTTTGCAAATTTTTTAAGTAAGATGTTTCTTGTTAAAATTTCAAATTGAACTTGACAAAACGTATTGAGTTGTATTAAACTTAATAATACAATGATGTTATATCTTATAATATTTTTCATCATATTGCTAATTGCCAAATAAAAAGTTATTTAGGTTATTCATATAAATAATATTATCATTACCCGTAAAAGATGCATATTTTAACTGAGTTTCATACGCCCTAACTTCTAAATATGAATATGCCCTTGATTGAGACATCCTTGAATATATATTTTCTGCAAAACCACTAACATAATCGTTAGCATGTGTGCCTTCATGATAGATAGTGTTTGCAAATTCCAGACTTTTTCCTAAGTATTCGTTCATAACCATTGTTCTGTCAAGTGTCATCGTAACTTTAACATAAGTCCTCCCTGTTGTTGTGTTTTCGAATTCATATCCTATGGTAACCCCGTATGCTTTTTTATCATTATTCTTAAGGTTTTTCTTTGTTCGTATTCGTGTATTCTTTAAAGGTGTTTTATTCATTGCTTCAGGATAATTTTTATAAATATAATGCTTTTTCCCCATAAAACCAGCATTGTGTATATAGCTGATCCCTACACTAGGATTGAAAGTAACATTACTATTGTCAAAGGAATAATTAAACCCCAATGCATTTGCATTTAAACCACCATACTGACTGTAGCTAATACCTATGTTTGCAATATTAGAACTAACAGCAAAATTACTACTGCCAATAGGCATTCCTGTTTTTGGTATGCCTAAACCCAGGCTTCCGTTCCATCCAACAGTTGAGTTCCATCCTATAGAAGCATTTAAAAGACCCAAATTGCCACCTAATGATGCAAAATATGAACCATCCGTTGAGCCACCAAGTGTAACTCCTGCAAATGCAATCCCTGGCATTCCAACACCAATTGTAATGCTAAATGTTACATTGCCATTTGAGTTTATAGAAATATTTGGTATAATCCAAATTGGGATTAACTCCCCGCTCGGATCTGTATAAACCAATGGATTGTTCATCACATAGCTGTACCTATTAAAATTCTGGCTGTTGGTGGGCGATTGTACATAGTTATCCGGGCTTAACATACGGCCAAGCAAGGGGTCGTACATGCGGCCGTTCATGTTCACGAGGCCGAACAAATCCAAATGCTCGTGGCCGGTAAAGCCGCGGTCGGTGAGGTAGTTTCCGGGGTTGGGCACATTATTGAACGTCCAGTCGGTGGGGTTTCGTCTCCGCCCCCAGGGATCGAAACTGAAGCGTTGTTCCTGTCCGTTGTAGGAGGCTATGTTGCCGTTTTCATCCGTTAAGGCATAAAGTGAGCCGAGGTGGTCTTTGTGGGCGTAATACATTTGGCCGTTGCCGTTTTTAATTATGTATAAAGCCAGCAGGCCATCACCGCCGGGGATGTAATGGGTCTCGGTTATGTTGCCCGATTCATCAATTTCCTTTTCATAAACACCAATGTAGTATTTGGTTTTTAGGGTTGTGCCATTGTGTTTCAATACGGTCTTTTTCCTTGCCTGCCCGGGGCCATAGCTAATGTAGTAATCATCACCGAGGTTTTGGTGCTCTATATGATCCACTTTGTTGAACACGTTGTAATGGATCAACTGGTCTGCTTCGGCAGGAAGGTTGACCGGATCGCTAATTTTTGTAACCGAATGTGGGCCACCGCTTCCACCCACTACATTGTATTCATAATGATATGCACCCATATCGGATTTACTGTCGATGTTCCCGTTAAGCATGTAAGCAGCTGTGTTTGTTTGCGTGCCCACCTGCCAACTTGTGAGTCTGTTTTTTAACGCATCGGTATAAGTAAATGTTTCCTGCAAGGTAAAGATATTGTCTTTTCGCCAATTGAGGTTTCCTGTCGAGGCATCAAACCCGTAAGTGAGATTTTGGACATTCGTTGTTGTAATTGCATTTGGTAATCCTGTATCATCTTCAAAACCTTTATGTGTGTGCAGGTTGTTTCCCAAATCATAAGCAGTAAGCTGACCCCGTACATTGTATTCAGGGTTACTGTATAGGAGGGTATGATTATCTTCCCTGTAAACTTCCGATAGATATCCCTTGTTATATGTGTTCTGTATTGAAAAACCGGAAGGATAGGTCACTGTTTCCGTATTCCCATAATTGTCGTAAGTGAATTTTGTTTCATAGCCTAAACCGTCAACAATCTCTGTTTTCGTTTTCACCCTGTTAAACTCATCGTATCCGTAATTATATTCAATTCCGTGATTGTTACTGATTGAACCAATCTGCCCAAGGCCATTTCCATTATCGACATATGAATAGAAAACCTGGGTACCCCCATTGTCCCATTTCACTTCCAATCGCCCAAAATCATCATAATCCATATAAAAAATATTAGCCTTGGCATCTTCTTGTTGTACAAGTTCACCATAATCATTGTACGAGTATGTTGTTGTCCCTGCATCCGGGTCGGTAAGCCCGGCCTGTCTTCCATAATTATCATAAACCATTGAGAATTCACTACCATCGGGAGCTGTGATCTTTTCGGGCTGGCCCGAACTGTAATAATCGTACATAATTGTGCCGCCGGGGTCAGTTGCCGTTTCCGTTAACCCAAAAGCATTTACTGTTTTGGAGGTAGTAATATTGGTTCCTGAATTGTAAACAGAAGTCGAAAGACCGCTATAGGTATATTCAATGAAATTGGTGTTCGGAAAATCAACCTTATCTAAGCTGCCATTGGCGAAATAATGGTAATAGGTCCATTGGGTGGGATCGCTATTCGAGAAATAGGATTCCGATATATTATCAACCTGTCCGTTACTATTGTATTCCGTTTCGGTTTCCACAGAATTACCTGCCATATCTTCAATGGTGGTTAGCCTTTCACGACCTATAAGATCGTAAAATGTTTTTGCCTCCGGTAATCCGTCTGCCACCGATTGTGTATAATATAATATGTTCCCATTTGGATTGTTTGCATCCCAATGAATGGAGAAGTCTGATTTGTTGCCATCGGGAAAAACAGTACTTGTATTTCTTCCAAAAGCATCATAAAAATGCTTTGTCACTAAGCCACTGGCATCTGTTGTCACCAATATATTACCTGTTTTGTGGCAATAGGTGAAAAAGGATTCGTGATTCAAAATATTTGTTTTTTTAATCACAAATCTACCTTTGCTGTCGTATTCAAAGTAGATAGAACGAGGAACAGAACTTGGGAGAGGTTTATTGGTTATCGAAGATACATTTCCAAAACCATCGTAGGTATAAAACTCAGAGAGTTTGTCTTGTAGGTTGGCAAAAGATATTTTTTGCACCAACAGGCCTTCCGGCCCGTAAACAAAATCGGTGGAATTTACAAATGGGTCTTTCTGTCCATTTATTTGGGTTACGGTAACAAAATCGGGCAAATAGTTGCACCATGAGCCATTTGAAGTATAAGTTGCAGTAGTTGTCTTTGTCCCTTCTCCATCAAAATCGATTGATTCCGATGTAATATTTCCTTTGTCATCAACAATATAGTCAGTTGTAATAGTAAGATCGTTTTTTTGATTGTCAATTGCAATGGATTGTTCCAAATATGGCATAAAAACCAAATCAGAACTTTCATATTCATCATTGTAAGAATATGAAAAACTACTTTCAGATAGCGGCTCATATATATAATCGCCCCCAACATAAGTTTTTATCCGGCTTATTGTTGATGCCGGGATCATATTATAATGCGGGTTGTCATAAAGTAAGGGCTCCTGTATTGCAAAATTGCTTATGGTTTCCAGATGGGTAACATCATCATAGCCAAATATTTCATTGTTTTTTATAACCGAGGCAAAACCGAGAAAACCTTTTCCCAATCTATGAACTCTTGCACCCTCATATTTGTATGTGGCCGAAAACAGGTTGCCAATACCATTGTCCCCATTCACTTCACTTACAACATATAGTGGAGCCTGTATGTCGTACAATTTACCGTTTGAGGTTGAAAATGCATCGTTGTATTTCGTGTAGATATTTGTGTTTGTAAGCGGTTCATATTCAAAACTGGTTTTGCTGTTGAAGCCATTGGCGATATTTACCATAACACTGTTTTCATTGTCAATATCTGCATAATATATTTTATCTTTATTAACTCCCTGAGGGAAATATATGTCAGCTTTGCCATCTCCATTAAAATCAATATTGTTATATTGCCCAACTCTATAATATGTCCCACCCATTGCATTAAGGCCACCTATTTTATCAAAACTGCCACCCTTATGCTGGAAACCACTTCCGTTGTTGTAATAAATATCGTATTCAACTTGTTGAACATCGTTACCAAGATAATGAAGTTGAATTATATCAGATAATCCATCACCATTGTAATCACCCACATTGAATGAATACCAAAACTGATTTTGAGGATTTTGCGGGTCAATATTTGTCAAATCAGGAGTTGATGGGAATGAAGTCCAGCCATAGAGTCCATCACTACAATTAATTTCCCTCAGGG
>JAADJA010000001.1 GCA_013151015.1 Chlorobiota bacterium | reverse complement strand
AATATCTTGCCCATCGGTTCCAATAGAGAAGTCCCATTCTTTGTCCCCTTCACTGTTCAGTTTTACCATCCACATATCATTACTGCCATAAGGTGATGATATATCTCCATCATTTGAATTAGACCATCCAAATGCTACGACCCCTCCATCATTGGTTGATGTACCAGTCCACATTTGATCGAGCATATTCCCGCCCAATATTCTATCCCATAGGATATTCCCGGAAGTATTTATCTTTATTATCCAATAATCTGTTGAGCTGGGATATGGATCATTGGTGATATCCCCATCCGATGAATATGACGACCCCAACAAATAGAAGCAATTATCTGGTGAAGGTAGAATTCGCAATAAATGATCTCCATTTGAACCTCCATAGGTTTTCTCCCAAATAATTTCCCCGGCACTGTTGGCTTTTATCAACCATCCATCTTGTCCTCCATGTAAAAAACCTATATCCCCATTTTCTGACTCGGTGCTGCCCAGGATATAATAATAATCATCATGGATTAAAATATCAGAGACTGCCTCGTTCTCAGAACCTCCATAACACTGTTGCCATTCAATTTGCAGGTTTTGCCCATAAAGCAAGCCTGTGTATAAAGCAAACAACATCATTATAATCTTTGTCCTGTACATATCAATGGGTATATAATAAGGGGCATCGGGTTAAGATAGATCCATGCCCTATAATAAGATATTTGTTCCCAGATCAACAGTTTTCAACGATAGGCCACAAAGGCATAAAAACTAATACTCCCTCCCTTTCAATCCCTCGGCAAATTTTATTAATTCCATTTTTCGGGAATCATCAACATTTACTTTTTCAAGGGAAGACATTGCACGTTGGTAATATTTATCAATCAAGTCATCTGTAAGTTGCTTAATGTTCAATTGCTCGTAAACTTCAATGACTCCTTTGATTTTATCTGTATCATTATTTTGATTTCCGTCAAATAAAATATTAAGGGTTTCAAGAATCTCCCCTTTCGCCAGTTCAAAAGCTTTAAGGTATAAGTAGGTTTTTTTATTGGTAAGGATATCCCCTCCCGTTTTTTTCCCGAATTTTTGTTCATCGCTAAAAACATCCAAGAGGTCGTCTTTCAACTGAAAGGCAATCCCGATATTTTCCCCAAAACGGTAGAGGTTCTTAGCATCTTCAGTGACGGCACCTCCTATCATGGCCCCGATTTTCAGGCTTCCGGCCAACAAAACCGCAGTCTTCAAACGGATCATCTCAAGATAGTCTTCAATATCAACATTTTCAGCAGTCTCAAAATCCATATCATACTGTTGCCCTTCACACACCTCAATAGCCGTTTGGTTAAAAACCTGAAAGACCTGTGAGTGTATGTTTTCAGGTGTCTCCATAATCTGGCCATAAGCCAGGGCCATCATGGTATCGCCCGAAAGGATGGCCACATTGGTGTTCCATTTTTTATAAACCGATTGTTTTCCACGCCGGATGGGTGCTTCGTCCATAATATCATCGTGCAAGAGTGTGAAATTGTGGAAAATCTCCAGGCCCAAAGCCGCCGGGACCGCATCTTCAATTTTCCCCCCGAACATATCACAGGCCATCAGGCACAGGACCGGGCGCAGCCGTTTTCCACCAAGGGAAAGGGTATAAGAAATGGGATTGTATAACTCTTCGGGTTTCCTGGTAAAATTCAGATTCTCCAAGGCAAACCGGATTTTTTCAAATATTATGTTATAACTTAACATATTCTTTTCTTATTTCTTGATTGAAATATTTTCGGATTGCACCTGCCCACCGCAGACAAGAATCCATAAAAGCTTTTATGAACCAAGGTTTCCTGAGTTACCTGTCCTGAGTTACCCTGCCATGAGTTACCCTGCCATGAGTTACCCTGCCATGAGTTACCCTGCCCTTCAGGGCAGGGTTTCAGGGCAGGGACAACAAATACTCCCCATAACCACTCTTCATAAGGGGTTCAGCCAATTTTTTCAATTGATCCGCATCAATAAAGCCTTTGCGATAAGCCACTTCCTCGATGCAACCCACCTTTAAGCCCTGCCGGTTTTCAAGCACTTCCACAAACTGCGATGCTTGCAACAGCGATTCAAAGGTCCCCGTATCCAGCCAGGCTGTTCCCCGGTCGAGACGGCCCACCTTTAACTTGCCCAGGTTCAAATAATGTTTGTTCACATCGGTGATTTCATATTCACCACGGGCACTGGGCTTTAGGTTTTTCGCCACTTCCACAACCGTATTGTCGTAAAAATACAAACCGGGAACCGCATAATTCGATTTGGGCTGTTTGGGTTTTTCCTCAATGGAAACGGCCACATCATTTTCATCAAATTCCACTACTCCGTACCTTTCCGGATCGCGTACATGGTATGCGAACACAACGCCGCCGTCAGGGTCATTGATCCCCGTCAACAGTTTTTCCATTCCCGAACCGTAAAAAATATTGTCCCCGAGGATAAGTGCTACTTTATCCTTGCCAATGAATTCTTCACCAATCACAAATGCCTGTGCCAGGCCGTTTGGGTTTTCCTGAACGGCATATTCAAAATTACAACCCAGGTTTTTCCCATCGCCCAATAATTTCCGAAAGGCCGGTGTATCCTGAGGTGTTGAAATAATCAATACTTCCTTTATCCCGGCAAGCATCAACATCGACAATGGATAATAAATCATCGGTTTATCGTAAACGGGCATCAATTGCTTGCTCACCGCAAGCGTTAATGGATGAAGACGTGTACCGGCTCCCCCGGCAAGGATGATTCCTTTCATGTTATTGACAATATAATTCCTTGTTAATTTTATTTTGCCCTTTCAGGTTGCATTTTCAATTCCAAATATTTCATGGGACCTTGCCCATGCTAAGCTATCAAAGCCTTACAGGCTATAATTCTTTAAATCAACTTATAATTGATGTTTTCTTAAAGTCACTATTTAAGCCGAACCCCTTGTATCAATATGTTCAATCTCCAAATCTTCAAGTTCGATATCCTCTTCTTCATCAAAAATCTCCAATAAGGGCTCCTTGAACCTCCGTGTTGTAATCCGTTGGTCAAGTGTGAGAATGAGCGAAGGCAACAGGAACAGGTTCGAGAACAGCGCCACCAACAAGGTAAATGCAATTAAATAACCCATGGCTTCCGTTCCACCAAAAGTGGACAAAGTGAAAATGATAAAACCAAAAAACAATACGATGGACGAATAAATCATACTAAACCCCGTTTCGCTAAGGGCAGCTATAACAGACGCTTTGATATCCCAGTTGTTCAGCTTTAATTGTAAGCGATAGCGTGAAAGGAAATGGATGGCATTATCCACGGAAATACCGAGAGCGATACTAAATATCAACACCGTGGAAGGTTTAATGGAAATCCCGGTATAGCCCATCATCGCTGCGGTCATCAACAGCGGGATGATATTGGGGACCAACGAAATCAAGATCATTCGGATGGAAGTAAACAACAAAGCCATTAAAATTGTAATGATCACAAGCGCCAAAAGCAAACTTGTGAACAGGTTGTTCACAAGGTATTTTGTCCCTTTCAGAAAAACAAGGCTGGTCCCGGTCAATTGCACATTAAACTTTTTTGGTGGGAAAATGGAATCGATCCTTGGTTTCAGTTCATCCTGTATCCGTTGGATTTCATAAGTCCCGATATTGGCCATCTGCGCACTGATACGCGTATATCGCAAAGTGGAATCCACAAAAGAGTTCATGATGGTTTTCTTTCCCTTTTTCATTTTGGGGGCATAGGAAAAAATAAAATCCTTCTCCTGGTTGTTGGGCAAACTGTACATGGATTCTTTCCCACCGTAAAAAGCCTGTTTTGAAAACTTGACCACCTCGGCAATGGAAAGCGGCTTTGACAATTCAGGGTATTGTGCCAAGACTTTTTCCAGTTTATCGATCCTCTTTATTGTGGAAAGTTTCATGACCCCTTTCCGTTTTTTCGTATCTATGGAAATCTCCAAGGGCATAACCCCTTTGAAATTCTTTTCAAAAAACATTAAATCCTGGTACAAAGGGTCTTTGTGTGGAATATCATCAACAATGCTCCCGGTTGTCTCCAGTTTTGTCATTCCAAAGATCGCGCCCACCAATAGTACCGAAGTAGTAATATATATTGCAGTTCGATAATTCTGAACGATATAAACCACCCGCTTTACAATCCATTGGACCAAGCCTTTATCAAGGTGCTTGACATGCCTTGCCTTTGGCGGTGGCAAGTAGCTGAAAAATATCGGGATGAGCATCAAAGATAAAATATAGGCCGCCAAAATACTCAGGGAGGCCACGATCCCAAATTCGACAAGTAATTTATTCCCGGTAACGATAAAGGCCGCAAAACCCGCTGCCGTTGTAGCATTGGTGAGCAGGTTCGCACTGCCGATACGCTGCACTACCCTGGAAAGTGAACGCACTTTATTGCCATGACTTTTAAACTCGGAATAATACTTATTCAACAAGAAGATACAATTTTCAACCACGATAACCATGAGCAGTGGCGGGAAAATACCGGTGAGCATAGTAATCTTATATCCCAACAACGACATGGTGCCAATTCCCCAAATGATACTGATAATGACAATTAGCATTGGATAGAACATCGCCTTGAACGACCTGAAAAAAAGCAGCAATATAACCGAGGCAATGATCAGGGCCAGTTTTACGAAGAACAAAAGTTCCTCTTCCAGTTTCTTGGAGGTGATGATGCGGATATAGGGCAAGCCCGAATAATGTGGTTTTAGGTTGTATTTGGCACCAAACTTATCCGACAGCCCCGTAATGGAATTGACCAGGTTTATCCTGTTCTTATTGTTCAGTTTTGCCTGTTCCAGGGTAATGGCCATAAGGAAAACATGGTTCTCCTTATTATAAAGCAATCCATCATAAAACGGAAGGGAGTAAACCAATTTTCGCACACTGTCAACCTGCGATTGCCTTGTGGGCACTTCATCGATCACCGGTTTAAAATCGAACTTCTTGACAGCCGTGTCCTTGGTAAGGTAAAACAGCCGGGGAACAGAAATGACCTCCTCCACACCGTCAATAGCTTTGATGGCATACGTCAGCTTATAATAATCGGAGAACTTGTTCAGCTCAAAAAAACCTTTATCCTGAAAACCGATAAACAACACGCTTCCATCCTGTCCAAAACGCTCTTTGAATTCTTTATAAACGATACTGGCCGTATCGGAAGCGGGCAAAAGACTGGCAAACTCATAGGACATTTTCACCTGAGTGGCCTGATAAGCCATGAAAACCGTAATCAACAAGATCGCAATCAGGTTGCCTAGGCGGTTACGCAAAATATGTCTGACTATATATACCCACATAATTTTAAGGAGTGCAAAAGTAACAAATATTAGGATGTGGGAGTTTTTAATTTCAAAACCACACCCAGCCATGAATGGCTGGGAAACTCATTTGAGTTACCAGCCCTTCAGGGCTGGGTTTAGGCTAATAATACCAATCCAGGATTTTGTTCAGATCAAATTCTTCCGGGTTTTTCACATAATGCCGGGCAGCATCATAGTCCGCTTCATGGATATAGTGCATGTTGTGCTTAAAGACCAGTTCCGATTTCTGGCATTCAACATCCACAAGACGGGGCCTTACTTTCCCGTTTTCATCTTCCACATCTTTCAAATACAATGGATGGATATCCCCTTTTGGGTCAGAAGTGACCATGCAACCTGTTTTGCCTTCGTCAAAAAGCTTTTTCACACCGATGCCAAGCAGGGAGCAATAGAGCAAATCAAAAGCGGTAGGGACAATACACCTTAATTCATAACCCAGCTCCACCGGACGGCTTTTTATATTGATGTCCAATTCTTTCAATTTCCGCTGAACCAGCATATTGAAGATATGGGCCTTGCTCACGTTCCCCAGTTCCGGGTGGCCATGGTCATCATAGGTAAAATTAATCCCGGTGGCCTCGATTTCTGTATTGGTCATAAAGTGGAAAACCCCTTCGGAAATAATCACGGCCCCATAATGGATCCCGAGTATTTTCCTTTTTATCATGGACGAAATGACCAGGTTCACGATCCGGTCAAAGGATGGCCTGGTTTTATTGAACATTTCCGGGATAATGATCATCGGGTAATGGCAAGCGGCCCCGATCCCAAAAGCAAGGTGACCGGCTTCGCGCCCCATGGCCGAAACCACAAACCAGTTGCCACTTGTGCGGGCATCTTCATAAACCGTGGATGCAATTTTCACCCCGGCCTCTTTCGCCGACTCATAACCGAAAGTCGGCGTTCCTTCAGGAAGTGGCAAATCGTTGTCAATGGTTTTCGGGACATGGATATTCTGGATGCTGATATTGTTTTGGTTCAGGAACTTGGAAATCCTATTGGCCGTGGAAGCTGTATCGTCGCCACCGATGGTCACCAGCAGTTTCACGTTGTTGTTCACGAACAAATCGGTACGGAACTCATCATCTTTAGGTTTAAAGCGGCTCATTTGCAGGAACGACCCTCCCTGGTTCATAATCTTGTCGCAGGTAATAAAATCAAATTCAAACAAATCAGGTTTATGGGCAAACAGACCTTTATATCCCTCATGGATACCGATAACGCGGTAACCGTCTTTCAAAAACACTTTGGCCACAGAGGCAATCACCGTATTGATCCCAGGCGCCGGTCCTCCACCGGCAAGTATTGCAATAGATTTTTTCATAAAAATATTCAGTTAAAAATTGAGGTGGTAAAAATAATGTAATTTTTGGTTTGGGGATATTTTAATGGGGATTTGGAAATTATGGTGGGGATGAATGGAACGGTGTACGACAAATTCTCTTTTTTTATGTAGTATTCGGATTGCAAATTATACTGGTTCTGGATTGCAAATCCAGAACTGCGGGAATTCTGTCTTCAATTGTCATAACGTTATCCCTTCCTGATTCACATTTTCATAAAAAGGTGTAATGCTTTGTCTTGTAAACCAATCATTTTTTGAATAGACAAAAATTGAAAACGGCTCACCTATTTCAAGTTCCAAATCATAAAGGTTATTTCGAAAAACCCTCTCTTTATTTAAATCAACAGGATAATCGGTAAGAACCAGAATGTCCCAATCAGAACCATATCTCTCATCTCCACGAGCCCGTGAACCATAAAGTATGACTTCGGCATTAGGGTCAATCATGTTAATGTTTTCCCGAATAAGTTGATTTATATATTTGGTTTTGTTTTTCATCCTCAAAAAAAGTAAAATGTTCGTTTATTATTTAACTGTAAAAATACATATTATTTTTTATCAAATCCCCCTGTTCATTTTTTCATACTTTTAACCCTAACCGCTTAAAGTCTAAAAACTTCAAACATTTAGACATAAAGAAAGTTTTAACTTTCACCTATTCCTTCGTCCGGAACCAAATTTTGTAAAAACAAATTACACGGCATGCACAAAATCCCGTTTTTCATCAATTTTTCCTCTCCCCGGTAAAGGAAAAGACATTTGGCTTCGGAATAATCTTTTTTAAAAGCTTTTAAGCCTTTTAAATCTCCCGATCTGATGTTTCTGGAATTTTTCACTTCTATCGCTGTTAATGTATCCGGGCCATACACAACAAAATCAACCTCAAGCCCTGCTTTTGTCCTCCAGAAATACAGTTTGTTGTCGTTTCCATGGTAGGCATTCCATGCCATCAAATGTTGCATAACAATATTCTCAAGCGCAACACCGTCAATTTCATGCGGACTGTCCAGTGGGCCGGCAGGTCGCAATGTCCTGAAAACACCGGCATCAAAAAAATAAAACTTCTGGTGCGATATGAGTTGCCTTTTTGCCCTTTTGGTAAAAACCGGAAGTTTATGTGCCAGCAAAATATCTTCCAATATGGAAATGTAGCTTTCAACTGCTTTCCTGCCAACGTGGCATTCACGGGCTATCTCGGTATTGTTCAATACACTTCCATTTGAAAAACTGATAATTTCCAGAAACCTGCTAAAATCGCCAATATTACGGACCAAACCTTCCATTTTAACTTCCTCGTTAAGGTATAGTGCAATATAGGCATTCAGTGTTTCTGTTGGGTTTTCTGAATCATAAACCAGTGGCAATAACCCAAAACGGAGTGCTTTCTCAAAATTGAAATCATCGCCCAGTTCGGAAGCCATAAAAGTGTGGAGTGTCTTATATGCGGCCCTACCGGCCAATAAGTCAATTCCTGTTCTTTTCAACTTCCTTGAGCTTGAACCCGTTAATATAAAACGGATATCTTTATTGCTTTCGATAATCTGGTGTACAACATCAAGCAACATGGGGACTTTTTGGATTTCATCGATTATAACAATCCCTTTATCCGGGTTTCCTTCAATCAACTCGTTTAATCTTTCAGGCCGTGCAGTATATAGCCTGAATAGTTCGGGGGACAATAAGTCGATATACAATACATCTTTGGTGTATCTCATTTTTAGCCAGGTCGATTTCCCTGTCCCACGTGGGCCAAATAAAAAATAACTGATGCCCGGATCACGAAAATATCGTTTCTTTACCTCCATTTTTACTTCCTTTTTGGATATTTAAGCTCCAAAAATTCACAAAAAAACAAATAAGTTTAGCTTTT